>JAAGZM010000089.1 GCA_024206355.1 Gammaproteobacteria bacterium
CTCATCCGGAGAAAGTCTTCTTGTTGCACTTGCCGCTAAGATATAAGAAGCAGAATCATAAGTAGTTGCTGAAAAAATAATACTGATAATACAAAATGCTCCAATCATAATTTCAGCCAGTGGTAACTGATCAAATCCGGCTATAATTGCCTGATTACCATTTTGTTCATTCAAAATTTCTATAACATTTACAGTACCTGATAATTGTTGGTATATTGAATAATTCCCCATTATCATATAAAACAATGCACAGCCCAATGAACCATAAAGCAACATTCCTAATACAACTTCACGAATAGTTCTACCACGGGAAATACGGGTGACAAACAAACCAACAAAAGGACCATAGGCAATCCACCATGCCCAGTAAAAAATTGTCCAGTCTTCTACAAAATGAGACTCTGTAAAAGGGTCTGTCCAGGTATTCATCTGAATAAAATTTTGCAACACAGTGCCGACGCTATTTAGTGCTGTTTTAAATAAAAATAATGTCGGTCCAGTAAATAATACAAATACCAGCATCAGCAATGCCAACCAGAGGTTAAAGTCACTAAGACGCTTAATTCCTTTTCTGATACCAAGCATCACACTGGCAGCAAAAAGGATGACACAAACTATAACCACAAAAACTTCCAAACCAAAGCCTGTTTCAATACCTGTCAGCCGCGAAATACCAGCCGCGATAAGTGGTGTTGAAAAGCCCAAAGATGAACCTGCGCCTCCAATAAGAGCAATTCCGAATAAGAAATCAATGATCCTGCCACCAATATGTTCTTCTTTTCCTTTCAAAAAATAATGACAGCTGACACTAAATTTTAAGATTGGAACTTTTTTAACATAAAAAGGATAAGCAATGGCCAACGTCGGTAAACAATAAAAAGCCCATGCTGTTAACCCCCAATGAAAGACACCATAGGATGATGCCCACTTTACGGCTTCAACAGATTGCGGCTCTGCACCAAAAGGCGGTGACTGATAATAAAATGCCCATTCAATCGATGACCAATATAATAATCCGGCACCAATTCCTGCACAAAATAACATTCCAATCCAGCTGAAAGTACTAAAATCAGGTTTATCACCAGAGTCTCCCAATATAATTTGTCCAAAACGACCAAAAGCCAACCAAAGTACAATCAGCAAAGCAGCACAGCCAGCCAATAAATACATAAATCCAAATTGATCTGCAATAAAATCATAACTTTGTTTTAATATTGCAGCGCCTGCTTCAGGGGCTATAAAAAGTGGCAAAGTGACAAAAAACATTATCGCTAATGTTATGCCAAAACTGGTTTTATCAATACTATGTTCCAAGAGAAA
>JAAGZM010000705.1 GCA_024206355.1 Gammaproteobacteria bacterium
TCCTCATAGAAAGTTCATACTTTCGCTCCTGTGCATATCCTGTGCGCACGAATTGCAAATACTCGTAAATGATAGTTATTGATTGTAATGACATTGGTCTATGGCTGATGGGTATGTTGGTGGCATATTTATGGGGAAGGCTGATGGATAGGCCAGATTTACTGTCCATGTCCTGTCTATATTTTGTGGGAAATGTGGTTATGGGTGGGGTTTGGTAGGTGAGGGCGTTTTGGGCGTAAATTTCTGGAAAGATTTTTTAAGTCAAAACCTTCAACAAAATTAAAATGTACTGATTTTTTCGAGGGACAACCCTGTTGATAGTACCGACTGATGACCTCTTCTTAATAACTTAGTATTAGTGTCTTCAGGACAATTCTTTCTCATTTATTACCCCGGCTTATCGATAAAACTAAGTGTAAACCCTTAGAAGGGTTGAGTGTAATCCCTTAGAAGCACTGAGTGTAATCACCGATTTAATACTTCTCTCATAAGGAATAGGCTAATTGTGCACTTACAAGAAGTGCCTAACGGCTCTAGCAAGCGGCAAACAAACATTAATTTTAAACGATAGTCGCTAATCAAACTAAAAGGTGGATTATGAACAAGTTAACTAAAATAGGAATGGCAGTCGCTGCATTGGTAACGGCTCCGGCATTCGCAGATTACAAAATACAAATCAATGATGAAAACAGCGTTTCGTTTGGTGGATACTTTAAAGCTGACTTTCGTCATGTTAGTGGTGATATCGCCTATCGTGACTTCTGGATTGGCAATAATGCTTATGCTCCTGACACTGAGGAGACGCGTTTTCACATACGCGAATCCCGTTTTAATATTAAATATCAACATTCGGATATTAAAGGTGTCTTAGAGTGGGATTTTTACGATGACCAACAACCTGTAGGCTCATCTGAAACCGTCACCGGAGGTCACTCGTTAAGGCTTCGTCATGCCTATATAGATTACGGTAATTGGAGGATTGGACAAACCTGGTCAACTTTTATGCCACTTGTTTCAATCGCTGATGCTCTGGATTTTGGTGGCGCTCACGTCGGTCAGGTATTCGTCCGACAGGGGCAGGTTCGTTACAGTAATGGTGGATTCGAATTTGCACTGGAAAATCCATCGACCCAGTCTGGTAAGAGTCAAAGTATGCCTGATGTCGTCGGTCGATACACCATGAAAGGTGGTTGGGGACAAGTGTCTGTAGCTGCTTTGATGCGTAATCTTGACGACGAGAATGATGTTAATGCTGCAGATGGTGCACAGTTTTCTTACAACGTCCACGGACGAATCAAAGTTGCCGAAAATGATGATTTTCGTTTTTCCTATAACAGTGGTCGTCCGGGTCGCTATTTAAGCCCTGGGGCCAATATTCACGATACTGCAACTGGTGGAGATATAAATAAAGCGGATGCAATTACTCTGGCTTACCGCCACAAGTGGAACTCTGATTACCGTTCAAGCATTTACTTTGGTCAACTTGAAATTGATGAAACAGGTGCCGATCGCAAACACTGGGGTGTCAACTTAATCAGGTCACTGACCAGTAAAATCAGTGTTGGTGCCGAGATAGGTAACTATAAAACAGAATCCGGCGATTCAAATTACTTCCAGATATCTGCCAAGTTTGCACTATAAAGCATGATAGAAAAACGAGTAAGCAGATAACAAAACAAAGAGGATTATTCCATGAAAAATTTTAAATCTATTTTAATAGCTACTGCCTGTGCTGTGACTTTTACCGGTGCAGCAATGGCAGAAAGCAAAATAATGTTGAAAACCCCGATTTTCTATAATTCAGTTTTACCGGGTCTGGGTTCAAGTGTTAAGTATGTTTCAGACAACATTGGTGATCTGAGTGGCAATACTTTAAAAATGAAAATCTATGAACCAAATAAACTGGTTCATCCTAAAGAGATCCTGGACGCAGTTTCTACAGGCAAAGTCCAGGCTGGTTTTGCTACTGGCGGTAACTGGGGAGGTAAGATCCCTGCAGCCAGACTTTTTTCCTCAGTCCCATTTGGCCCTGAAGCACCTGAGTACCTTGCCTGGTTATATAAAGGTAACGGCAGCAAGTTACATCAGGAACTTTACGATGCTAATAATCTTAACGTAAAAGTTCAGGTGTGTGGCATTCTGGCCCCTGAAACCTCTGGCTGGTTTAATAAAGAAATCAAAAGTGCTGAAGATTTGAAAGGCCTGAAAATGCGTTTCTTCGGTCTTGGTGCTCTGGTTATGGAAAAACTTGGAGTAAGCACTGTAGGTCTGCCTGGCGGTGAAATCTTTCCCGCTGTTGAAAAAGGTGTGATCGATGCTACTGAATTTTCCATGCCTATCGTTGATAAGCGGATCGGTATTAGCAAACTATTGAAGTTTAATTATTATCCGGGTTGGCACCAGCAAGCAACTTTGATGGAGCTGATTATCAATAAAAAAACCTGGAATAAAATGAGTAAACACCAGCAATCAGTCATCAACCACCTATGTAAATCAGCAACTCTGGACGCTTTGGCGTTGGGTGAATCAGCCCAGGCTCCAGTGATGAAAGATAATGTTGCAAAGGGTGTAGTCAACAAATACTGGTCCCCTGAAATGCTAGATACCTTTAAATCAAAATGGCTTGAAGTGGTTAATGAGGAGTCTACCAAAGATCCTGCTTTCAAACGCATTTATCAAGATCTGGAAGCTTTCAGGACTCAATACGACTTGTGGGAAGCAAACGCATTCCTGCCAAGACCTAAGCCGAGTATCTAACTCCCTGGATTCAGGTGGACATACGCTACCATTTGTCTCATCTGAACTTTTATCCGGGGTCATGTTTTGGTTCCGGATTTTTTTTCCCAAGTCGAGGATAAAACAATGAACGAATCTCTACCTGTAGCTAACGGCAGCTTTGGACAGTTGATACTCAAAATTGCAGATCTGTTCGAAAATCTGGTGAAAAAATCTGCTGCAGTATTCTGCTGGTCCACTGCCTTGTTGGTTATGGTAATCATTTGTAATGTAATACTGCGTTATGGATTTAACCACGGTTTGATTTTATTCGAAGAAATCCAGTGGCACCTCTACGCCATTGGTATCATGTTTGGTTTGTCCTACGCTGAAATCACAAACTCACAAGTCCGGGTGGACGTGGTGGCACATCTCTTGAAACCACAAACCCAAATTAAATGGGAAATATTTGGCAGTCTGGTTTTTGTTTTTCCGATGATATTTGTGGTGGTCTACAACAGCATTGATTATGTCGCTGCATCTTATGCCCTGGGTGAGTCATCAGTATCCCCTCTGGGTTTACCTTATCGCTGGCTTATAAAAGCGGTCATACCTGTCAGCTTTATCCTGTTTGCATTAGCCGTAATGGCTCGCTTGTTTCGTAATGTCATTCGGTTGACACAAAAGGGAGAATAATCATGGAATTCAATGAAATTTTAGTTATCCTGATGTTCGTAAGCTTTATTTGCTTTCTCTTTACAGGCATCCCTATTGCTTATGTCTTGGGTGGTATTGGAATTCTTTTCGGTGTAGTTGGTTACTATTCCGATATCTATATGGATACTTTTACCGGGCTGGACCTCAATGTTTTGGGAATAGTCGTTTCACGAATATTCTCCCTGATGGAGAATTGGGTTCTGGTGGCATTGCCTATGTTCATTTTTATGGGCTTGATGCTTGATAAATCAGGTGTTGCCGAAAAAATGATGATGGCCATGCAAAAATTATTTGGCCGTGTAAGTGGTGGTCTTGGTATTACAGTTACCCTGATTGGAATTATTCTGGCCGCTTCCACTGGTATCATCGGCGCCTCTGTGGTTCTGCTCGGACTATTATCTATTCCAGCAATGATGCAACAGGGCTATAGTAAATCCTTTTCCACCGGCATAGTTGCAAGTGCCGGCTGTCTTGGTATTTTGATCCCACCCAGTATTATGCTGGTTATCATGGCAGACCAACTTGCTTTATCGGTTGGTGACCTGTTCACTGCCGCAGTTTTTCCAGGATTAATGCTAGGTGGTGTTTATCTGATTTATATACTGGGACTGTCCTTTTTTAAACCTGATGTAGCGCCTGGCCCTGAGGGAGACCATAAACTCGATCTGGCTGCCCTTAAAGAAGTGGCAGCTGCAATCCTGCCACCGGTTGTACTTATTATCGCTGTTTTAGGTTCAATTTTTGCTGGTATTGCTACACCCACAGAGGCTAGTGGTGTCGGTGCAATGGGAGCAATATTGCTAGCTTTGTGGAATAAAAAACTTAGCTTTAAAGTTTTCCACGATGTGTTAATAGATTCTTATAAAACAACTGCTTATATATTTGCCATATTTATCGGTGCTACCTGTTTCTCCCTGGTGCTCAGGGAACTTGGAGGTGATGAATTGATCTCCAGCACCCTAACCGGTTTACCTTTTGGTGATTACGGGGTATTGTTGGTGGTCCTCGCTTTGGTTTTCCTGCTCGGTTTCCTGCTCGACTGGATCGAAATTACTCTAATTATCCTGCCACTGCTGGCTCCGGTTATTAGTCAACTTGGATTTCAGGTGGAGGGTGCTGGTCTTGATCAACCGGTACTGGTTTGGTTCGTAATGTTGATAGCAGTGACACTGCAAACTTCGTTCCTTACACCTCCGGTAGGCTTCGCTCTGTTTTACCTGAAAGGCGTCTGCCCACCAGAAATCAAACTTACCGATATATATAAAGGAGTGACTCCTTTTATCATATTACAACTGCTCGGTTTAAGCTTATTGATTATTTTTCCCGAGATAGTGCTCTGGTTGCCAGGGAAAATATATGGTAACTAAAGATACCAAGGAGAACTTTATGGCATTATCTTCGGATAATGCACAACGGAACTATCCACCAAAACCCAAACAGGTTTACCTGTTTGCTACTTGTTTGGTGGATATGTTTGCGCCTCATTCGGGTCTCGATGCCATCAAGTTACTGGAGCGTCAGGGTTTGGAAGTACTCTTTCCTCAAGAACAAAGCTGCTGCGGTCAACCTGCCTATAACTCTGGTTATGAGGAAGATGCAAAAAAAGTTGCTGAGGCTCAAATCAAACTTTTTCCTCTGGAAATACCAATAGTAGTACTTTCCGGCTCCTGTGCCGGTATGATGCGCCACCATTATCTCAAGCTTTTTAAAGATCGACCCGAGATGCAGCACTTTTGTGATCGCATCTTTGAACTGACTGAATTCCTGGTAAATGTTGCCAGGGTCCAGTTAACAGACAAAGGTACAAAGGAAAGCGTTGCTCTCCACACTTCGTGTGCCGCTAGAAGGGAAATGGGGGTACATAAAACCAGTCGTGAGCTACTTGGCCAACTTGATAATGTAACACTTGTCACCCACGATTATGAAAGTGAGTGTTGCGGTTTTGGCGGAACCTTTTCCATCAAACATCCTGATATCTCTGCAGCTATGGTCACTGATAAATGTAATCATCTGGAAATAACTCAGACTAGCCGCTACATCAGTGCCGACTGGGGATGTATGCTCAATATAAATGGTGCCCTGGAATACCAACATAAATCATTTAAAGGTGAACATATTGCCAGTTACCTGCTTGAGCGCACAATAACCGAGACAAGATCTTATGACTAAGCAGACCATCAAAGTCTTAGAGAGCAAATACGCCGAATCTGCCCGAAACTTTAAGCAAAATGTCAGTCGTGATCTGGCAAATCCACAACTACGAAGTAATTTCCGCGGTGCCATGGATTATCTAATGGATAAACGTCAGCAAGCCTTTGATGATCCGAAAGAACTGGAAAGTCTAAGAAACCGCTGCAAACTAATAAAACAGCGTTGCTTGTTGCAACTGCCGACACTGTTAGAAGAGTTAGAGCAGCGTCTGACCGAGAATGGCATAAAAGTACACTGGGCTGAAACCTGTGACGAAGCTAATCGTATCATTGCTGAATTAATTAATAACAAAAATGGCCGCCATGTTGTGAAAGGCAAATCGATGGTATCGGAAGAAACGGCACTTAATGACCACCTGGAAAAACAGGGAATTGAGTGTCTTGAATCGGACATGGGTGAGTACATTGTACAACTTGCCAAAGAGCACCCCTCCCACATTATTATGCCGGCAATCCACCAGAACAAGCAGCAAGTGGCGAAACTATTTGCAGATAATAGTGATGACTTTGACTATACCACTGACGTTGACCAGTTGATTCGGCGTGGTCGTCAAGTCATCAGGAACAAATTCCGAAATGCAGACGTAGGAATTTCCGGTGTCAATTTTGCCGTCACTGAAACCGGAACCCTGTGTCTGGTGGAGAATGAAGGTAATGGTCGAATGTGTACAACTATCCCTGATCTGCATATCGCCATTACCGGGATCGAGAAAGTAGTGGAAAATCTCTCCGATTTGCCACCGCTATTGAGTCTGCTAACCCGTAGTGCTACTGGCCAGTTGATCTCTACCTATATCAATATGATTAGCCACCCCAAGCAGGAAGGTGAGAAAGATGGTCCATCAGAAGTCCATCTGGTATTGCTGGATAATGGTCGTAGTCAAGCTTTTGCCGATGAAGAATTAAGACAGACATTACAGTGTATCCGCTGTGGAACCTGTATGAATCACTGCCCTGTGTATACAAGGATTGGTGGACACGCTTATGGTACTGTTTATCCAGGCCCAATTGGCAAAATGATTTCGCCACATATGTTGGGATTGGAAGCGACAAAAAACCTGACCACTGCCTCCAGCCTCTGTGGTGCCTGTGGTGAAGTCTGTCCGGTAAAAATACCAATCCCGGAGATCCTGTTACGTCTGAGAAAAGAAAGCGTTAAATCCAGCTCAAAAAATGGTTATCAAATGGTAGGGCAAGGTAGCAATCGCAAACTTGTTGAAGTCGTTGTCTGGAAACTCTGGGCAAAAATATACAGCACATCCTTTTTATACAAGATGGCCACTGGGGTTGCTGGCAGGTTAAGAAATATATTCCCACAAAAACTTGGGTCCTGGACCAGAATACGAACAGCTCCCAGACCTGCAGCAAAAAATTTACACCAGTTGATGAATGAACGGAATACAGATAAAGCCCGACAACTAAACAAGGGAGCCAAGTCATGAATCAGACGACCTCAAACGCAAGGCTTAATATTCTGAATAAACTCAAGAGCCAACTACAGGGTGCAGACTTATCAAAATTACCCCAGGAAGTTAAATTTAAATATCCGACTAAAAGTCACTATGAGCAGCTGGAAATGTTTAGCTCTCATCTTAAAACTAATCACGCCAAGGTTATTTATATTGACCGATATGAGATAGCCCAGCAAGTAAAACAGGAACTTGATAGCAGAGGCTTGTCCAGTTTGCTATATGGATCTCAAAGTCACTATGGTCAGGACATTGAAAAACTGGATTCTGTACTTAATTTGCAGACCTACGATTTTCAACTTGCCGACAACAAAGATTTTTTATTTGATGAAGTAGAAGCATCTATCAGTGGTTCCTGCTGTGCTATTGCGGCAACCGGAACTATTGTCTTAAAACCTGACGCCGCTGAGCCGAGAAGTCTTTCTCTGGTACCACCGCTCCATTTCATAATTGTCGATAGCAGACATCTTTACCTGGATTTAGCCAGCGCTCTGAAATCTGAAGATCTTCAACCGCCTCTGCCTACCAACATAGTATTTGTGTCGGGGCCGTCAAAAACTGCTGATATCCAACAAACTCTGGCCTATGGTGCCCATGGCCCAAAAGAGTTGATCGTTTTACTGATCAAAGAATAGGTAGATTTTAAACAGTTAAGGAAAACATAAGTTGTTGTTTATTTTTTTGCCTCTGCTATTGGGTTGGGTTATGCTTATTTAAGAAAAAAGGAGTTAAGGTTTCCTTATCACGTAAGGTAAAAAGTTGTCATGAACATTAATCAAAAGCTCCAATTAGTAACAGTAGTCCCATTAGTTTTCGCTTTAACAGCAGCTTTTATCGTCAACTATTACCAGCACCAATCTCTTTCCGATCAGATCATTGAGGCATCTCGCTCAAACATTACAATGCATCGGGAGAAGGAGCTGACCAACTATATTTCGATTGCAGAAGGTGCAATTGAACATATCTACAAGGATGAAAATATTGATCAAGAAACCGCCAAACAACAGGTGGTTTCTATTTTGTCAAATATGAGATTCGGAGAAAATGGTTATTTTTTCGGCTACGACTACGATGGCAACAACCTTTTCTTGCCTGGTCAGGAATGGCGTGTAGGTAAAAACTGGATACACATGGAGGATAGAAACGGGGTTCGCATTATCGAAGGTTTAATCAGTGCAGGTAAAAGCGGTGGTGGCTTTTTAAATTATGAATTTCACCAACCCTCCAGAGATGGAGAACCGGGTAACAAATTAGCCCGTGCTACACCGCTGGAAAAATGGCAATGGATTTTTGGTACCGGTGTTTATATCGACGATATTAACGAGCAGACCCAACTACTATCCGACTCAATTTCCAATTATATTGATAAAACCTCTACCCTGACCATACTCATCGGATTGCTGTCGGTGATTGCTGTCTTTTTTGCAGGTCAATTTATCCGTATCAGCGAAAAACGCCTTGCAAATAAAAAGCTGCATGAACTTAATGGCCGGATATTACAAACCCAGGAAGAAGAGTGCAAAAGAGTATCCAGAGAACTGCATGATGGTATCAGTCAGACTATTGCAGCTGCCCGCTTTTCTCTTGAAACGGCTCAACTCAAACAGGAATCCGGTTTGAAGGCAAGAAATGATCTCGACCATGCCATGACCCTGATCCAAAAAATCATGGTGGATATTCGAAATATTTCCCACCAGTTACACCCGGGAATTCTTGAGGATTATGGTCTGGGTGCTGCGCTTGATGAACTTGGTGAGGAATTTTCAAAACGCTCTGGTATAAAAGTGGTGGTCAATAGATTGTCAGTACGCAATATTGTCTCTGAGGAAATAAAAGTTGCCCTCTACCGCATTGCTCAGGAGGCGCTAACCAACATTGAACGCCACTCCAAAGCCTCTGAAGTTGTTATTTCCTTGAGTCTGGAACCGGATTGGTTACTCCTCAGTATTGAGGATAATGGTCAGGGTTTGAAACATACAAAACAGAATACTAAAAAGATTCACCATGAAGGTATAGGTTTAAGAAATATGAAAGAAAGGTTGAGCTTTTACAACGGCAAACTCAAAGTCCTCTCAACAAAAGAGGGGATGGAGATCCAGGCCCGGATCCCTCAAAGTGAATTACGCTATAATGCCACTAACACCAGTAAGGTAGAATAAAATGATAAAAATATTATTGGTTGATGACCATCCTCTCTTTCGGGAAGGATTAAAGTCTCGTCTGAGTATGGATGATGAAATCGAAGTCATTGAAGAAGCGGAAAATGGCAAACAAGCTATAAAGGTGATAGAGAACGGGAATTTTGATCTGGTATTGATGGATATCAATATGCCCGAGATGGATGGCATGTATGTGCTGGAACTTATCAAGGAAAAAGACCTCGACTGCAAAGTGCTAATGTTGAGCATGCACGACAATAAAGAGTATATATTGGCAGCGATGCGCTATGGTGCAAACGGCTATATTCTTAAAGATGTTCCTGGTAATGAACTGATACGGGCAATCAAAAGAGTCATTTCAGGAAAAACCTACTTTAGCTCGGAAGTCACAGAAATATTATCTCAGGAGTTGACCAGTGAACATAAAGACGTGGTGACCCGCAGAGAGCAACTGGTACTCAGGTTGATTTCACAGGGATTATCAAATAAGCGGATTGCTCAGGAGCTTGATGTCAGTGTCAGAACAGTTGAGACCCATAAACGGAATATCAAGAAAAAACTGGGAATTGAAACAACTATTGGTCTGGTTAGGTATGCAATTGACCATGGACTTGACCGTTAGCTGAATGTCAGAAAATTGAGAAGAAATTATCTATTCCTTGTATCAATGGCATTGTCAAGTTGTCGACAACAATCCTAATTATGCGATAATTCCACTATGAAAAATTGTCCCGTCCGAACGACAAATGTTAAGGAACAGTTCATTTTCCTAGCTATTTTTCAAAAAAAGCAGCTAGCTTTTAAGCTTTTAGAATGAAAAATGACCACTTATTTATTAGTAATCAAATTTTCATCATCAAAACCTGCTTGATTATTACCTTTCACAAACTCTAGACGTAATAACCCCTATGAATCATCGGACATTGTTTTAATACCCAGTTGCTCAAGTTGGAGAATAATAATCACCCACCAAAGTACCTTTCCAGAAAGTCATTAATTTATGTTTTGTAGATGATTTCTCTCTGTTTGTAAAAACTTCAGCAGGTGTTGAACCATCCAGATAATCATGCGGGCGAAGGTGGTTATACCAGCACCGATACTCAGTCAGTAATCTTGGAATATCAAAATCAATATTTTCAGGCAGCAACTTTAGTTTAGATTTGAAAGTACCAAAGAATCGTTCGATCCTACCATTCTGCCAAGGGCAGCCTTTATCAGACTTTTGATGTTTAATGTTGAGTAACCAGCAGGATAATCGAAATAGGCGAGAGGTAAACATACTTTCATTGTCTGTCCGAATATTTTCTGGTTTACCGAATAATTATATTGCATCAAAGAGAGCACGAAGGATGTTAATTGTACTTTTAGTTTTTAGCTGAGAGAGCTTAAGTGATAGTCGACTTTGATGCTCTATAATTCCTAGAATCGGTGTTTGAGTCTTTTCCTGATTAGTGAGAAACGTTAAGTCCATCGCCCAAATTTTATTGATAGGAATATTTCTCGGTCTCTTATGTTTAATCTTCCTCTTCAGTACTTGAATTTCATATTGGTGGTTCTTCACAGTATAGGCAACATAAGTTTTGCTGACAGTCATATTTCTAGAGTCAGAATATCTTCTGTTAAACATATGAGTCACAGAGCGACAACCTTCATCAGATAAAGCTTTTAGTTTCAAAACTTCATTCTTTACCCATGGTGGTTTAGGAGCATATTTATAGCCATGATTTGGAATTATTGCTTTTCTAGAGTAGAAGTTTGTGATGTTCTGAGATTTTTTGAATTTCAGGTATAACCATACCAATAAAAACAATAATGGAAGAATAATGAATATCATTTGATATATTTCAAAAAGGAGCGAATTATACGCTAGGTTTCTTGTAAGTAAATGTAAAAACCTATGAATAAATATAGCTCGGACAATACTATGAAATTGACAAAATATTCCACTGATGTTATATTCCGTCCATGGAATAGAACGTTGAGTACACAAATGAATTTGAGGCTTGGTGGGTTGTATTAAACGAGCCTGAGCAAGAGGATATCGATGCAATAGTCCAGTTACTTGAAAAGAAAGGGCCAAATCTTCCTTTTCCTCATAGCTCTGGAATTAACTCATCAGAGCATACTCATATGCGAGAACTTCGAATACAACATGCTGGCAGACCATATCGAATTTTTTATGCTTTTGATCCACGTAGAAGTGCAATTTTATTAATTGGTGGAGATAAAACAGGTAATGATGCATTTTACAAACAATATGTACCTATAGCAGATCGTTTGTATGATGAACATCTAATAGAAATTAAAATTGAATCTGGAAACGATAAATGAAGGAGATATTATAATGGCTAAGTCTTTTCGTATTTTACGTGAAAAAATGTCACCTGAATCTCAAGCTCGTGCTACTCAAAAAGCACAATCATTAATGGAGGCTATGTCGCTGACCGAACTTCGTCAAGCTAAAGGTTTATCCCAAGTTGATATGGGGGATATACTTGAAGTTCATCAGGCAGCTGTATCTAAAATGGAACACCGCAGTGATATGTATCTTTCCTCCTTACGTAACATGGTTGGAGCGATGGGTGGTGAATTAGTAATTACTGCCAGATTTGAAGATGAGGATGTCAGAATCAATCAGTTCGATAATAGTGATGATTGGCAGAATTCAGCAA
>JAAGZM010000090.1 GCA_024206355.1 Gammaproteobacteria bacterium
TACCATTGGAGAAAAGTTTTGCACATCCTATATTAACTCACTGATCTGTAATGGCGGAGTACTCATACCTAAGTATGGTATTGATGCTGATGATCGTGCCGTAGCTGTCTATCAACGTTTATTTCCTGAGCATAAAATTGTTCAGCTATCTATCAATAATATTTTTCTAGGTGGCGGCGGAATTCACTGCATTACTCAGCAACAACCTAAGACATCAGTTGTATAATTACTGTAATATCTGCTATTCAAGAAAGAATATTATTTATGGCAAATTCTCTAGGGTTACAGGTGTAATCATTCTTTGACTCATTAAAATACCATCTAAATGATCTATTTCATGCTGAATTAGTTCTGAATCTTTACTTGATAATTGCTCTAGTAGTTTTGTTTCCCCTGTTTTTATTTGAAAAGTTAGGGAAATCGATTGCCACCTTTCTACTTTAACTGCTAACTCTGGGAAGCTCATACAATCGTCCCAAACTATTTGTTTCGTATCGCTGTGCCAAGTTACTAAAGGATTAATAAGCACCTCTAACTTTTCATTACCGAATTGTAAAATAGGTAAGTGCTTAATATTTGAATTAGTCATAAAATACCCTTCAGATAGATACTGTTAATTTAGCCTATTGCTGAAATCTATACAACGTACTGAAGGTGAAAAATGTGAAGTCTGTTATCTAAAAAATCACGAGCAAAACTCTTCAAATTTCAGGTCTTCTATAGTTTGCTCCATGCTCTTACGAATTATTTCCACCATACTATCAATTTGCTCTTTGCTAATGATTAATGGCGGAGATAAAACGATGATATTTCCAAGAGGTCTTACTATTAAGCCTAGCTTTCGGCAGCTTTCAAAAATACGGTTACCGATGTCAGCTTCAATTGGTAATGGCTCAAGCGTTTCATTATCAGCCACGAATTCAAGTCCTAACATTAAGTGGCTACCTCTTGAATCACCAAATATTTTTAAATTACTTAACGTTTTCATTTTGTCCTGAAAGTAAGGCCCGACTTCTTGTACATGTTCGCAAAGGTTTTCTGATTCTATAATTTCAATATTTTTCAATGCAGCAGCACAGGCAACAGGATGTCCTGAATAGGTGTAGCCTATGCTCAGTAAGCCTCCTTCACACTGGGGTTTCGAAATTACCTCGTAGATTCGATCAGAAATAATCGCTGCGCCCAATGGAATATATCCGGAGCTAATTCCTTTGGCAGTGATAATGATATCTGGTTGCATATCATAGACAGTTTCAGAAGCAAAAAAGTGTCCAAGGCGTCCAAAAGATGTTACCACTTCATCAGCAATATAAAGAACATCATATTTTTTGCAGATATCATACATAGCTTTATGATATCCAGTAGGAGCGACTAGTACACCTCCAGCACCCATGAGAGGTTCAGCAATAAATGCGGCAACATTTTCTTCACCTAGCTGGATAATTCTATTTTCAAATTCATTGACCAGAAAGTTGCAATACTCTGTTTCGTTTAAATTTTCAGCACCACTAGGACGATGAAACATATCGGCTGCAGAGATATGATTAATCCAGTTGTCTGCAACTCTGTCGAAGCTATTTTTTGTTGCATGAATGCCCGTTAGGTTGGCGGCTACATAAGTTGAACCATGATAAGCATTATTGCGAGATATGATCTGCTTCTTATTATTCTTACCTCGAACATTATTATAGAAGTGAACAAGGCGGATTGCTGAGTCAACAGCGGTTGAGCCACCCGTGGTATAAAACACATGGTTCAGATCACCAGGAGCAAGCTCAGCAAGTTTTGCTGCGAGTATCGATCCCGGCTCATTAGAGCTGTGACCGAATGGGTTGTAGTACTGCATTTTCAAAACTTGCTCAGCAATAACCTCAGCCATTTCTTTACGGCCGTGACCAATATTCACACACCATAGGCCTGCAATACCATCGAGATATTTGTTGTCGTCAGAGTCAATAATGTACATGCCATTGGCTTCGCTGACTACTTGACTTCCTTCATCTGAAAAACTTGAAAAATCAGTATATGGATGAATAAAATGTTTTTTATCCATTTCCCAAATTTCTTTAGCAGAATATTGATTCATTAATATTTTCTCTTTAATTCGTGAGTCGATAAACTCGGTGTAGTTCTAATTTTATAAGGATGAATGTAGCGGCAATTAAACAGAGTTACAACGGATAAAATTTGCCTGTTTTGATTAAAAAATTTAATGAATAATTGAGTTGACTGTAAATAATGAGCAAGCGACACTATGTATTGATGAAAAATTTTAATATAAATAGTAAAGTGTAGTAGCAATCAACTAGTAGTAATAATCCAACTTAATGGTAAAGGACTGGCAAATGAAAAGACGAGCTGGATTTAACCGACTTCCCCCCCTGTCTGCACTCCGCGGTTTTGAGTCTGCA
>JAAGZM010000706.1 GCA_024206355.1 Gammaproteobacteria bacterium
CAATGTGTTTCCTGGTGAGAATTAAAGACAACTATTTTGACCATACTGAAAATTTCCAAATTTGTGAGTAGGCACACCCTCGCCCAAAAATCAGGGAAATGTATCCATAACAGCTTTTTTTAGATTTGTACTCATCTTTGTCTGGATTTTCTACCACCAATTCATTGATCCGAAACACCAAAAATGCTAATTTTTCGATTTATTGATTGAAAAGTGTGCTTGAATTTCCTATCCTTTGGTCAGTTTAATTTCAAACATATTTCAAATTTCAAATATACTCAGTTTTATAGCGAAAGGAAGATGAGAACATGAAAACAAAAATAGAACAAATTGTTGATGATATTATCGCACGCGGTGAAATGAATAAAAATGAGTATCAGGAAATTCTTAAACAGATTTACAGTACGCCATTTGTAGGGAAAGTTGAAAAAGAACAGATCGAAAGAATTAAAAAACATTATAACAATAAGAGTTTAAAGCTCTTATCCAATCCTATTTTACATGAGAACAAAAAGATAGATTACATAAAATCTATCCTTTTCTACTCTCTAGGACTGCTATTTCTCCTTGTTCTTGGCATGGGCATGTATAGACACTTTTCTCTTGATAGTCTTCAAAAGAATAATGTTCGGATCGCAGTTGTAGGTGGACTGAGTTCACCTCGTGGCGAGGATGTCATAAAAGCAATCCAATTAGCGGTTGATAAGAATAATAAGAAAAAAAGTGAAGAAAATGCAACACATGCAGAAATCGTTTTATTTGATGACCAGAACGATCCAATAAAAGCAAAGCAAATAGCAGAACAAATTGCAAAGGACTCTTCAATTCATGCTGTGATAGGGCACTTTACTAGTGACACTGCATCTGAAGCGGGGAAGATCTATAAGGATGCAAAGATCCCTGCGATAACAGCTTCTGCTACATCAGATAAGGTAACATCAAATAATCCTTGGTACTTTAGGAGTGTAGCAGGAAATAAACTGCAGGCCGATTACGCAGCAGTTTACCTTCACCATGTATTAAATATGAACAATATTCATATTATCCACTCCGAAAATAATTATGCAAACAACTTTGCAGATCATTTAGAAAAAAAATGGAAAACTAATTTTAATCTTTCCGGTTTAAATAGATGGGAAGTATCAGGGAATGGTGAGTTTAATAAAATTATAAAGACCCTAAAACAAGATACTGCTAGTTACGCGATATTTTTGCTATTGCCCAAGGAGGAAGCCGCAAGGTTTCTTGTTCGATTGCGTGACAATGATATCAATGCACCTGTTTTAGGTGGTGAGCTTATGGCAGAGGATAGTTTTGTAACGTTATTGAAAACTCATTCAACAAAAGGTGGAATAGATAAGTACATCGAAGGGCTTTATGCGCTAACCCATTCACTCAAAGAAGTTACGAATCATAGAACCAATCAGTTTGTTTCGGCATATTTAAATAAGTATGCAATTGAGCCAAGTAACTTTGCAACAAATTACTATGATGCTGCTGCTATTGTACTGGCCGGGGCAAAAAACGGATCATCTAAAAAAACGACAACTGGTTTCCTAAGGAATCAAATTCAGCAATATCTTGCTTCACTTAATAGTAGTAAGTCTCAGCTTGAGGGAGTAACAGGGGGAATCTTTTTCGACAGAGAAGGTAGTGCAAATAAAACAGTGTCGATTGGAAAATTCAAGTATGACGAATTTATTCCTTCATTCGTTCAGCTTACACATTTTCATAATGTAGATGAGATAACCAACATAGAAGAACGAGTTGCCAAGCATCAAATTATTAAAATTCAAAACTCCAAGAAAACTGACTTTGAACTTTACCTAAAAACGGATTTTGTTTTTGCAGGAGTTGAGCTGATAGATTTAAAGCATCTTGATATAAGAAAAAATGAAGCAGAATTGGAGTTTTATATATGGTTTCGATATAAAGGAACGCTTCCCGTAGGCGAGATTGAAGTTCTGAATTCAATAGGGCCTGTCACGTTTAAGGAAGAGATAACCGAAAAAAACGATTACTACAACTACAAGCTATTTCATGTGAGTGGAAAGTTTAAAACAGATTATGGGTTTCCACCCTTAAAGATGAATGAAACTAGTTTTGGGATCAGTTTTCGTCATAAAACATTATCGGACGATAAACTTCGTTATGTAGTTGACCGTCCAGGACTAGGTCTTACTAAAAAAACAACTCTAAAATCAATGCTAAGTAAGAGAGATTTTCATGGCGAATTGAAGAAATGGAAAATCACTAATGTTGAAATGCTTACAGATAATGCTTACTATAGTAGTTTAGGTGATCCTGTCCATATGAGGGCTCAGCATGTTAAACCTAGCTATTCTCGCTTTGGTTTTCATGTTGAAATACATAAGAAGAAGATTTCCTTATGGAATTCTCTACCGCGCGAAATAATTTATGACCTAACCTTCTTCTCCTTCCTTTTAGGTTTGCTGAAAATTTTGTTCACCATTCGCAGAGGACCACTTCAAAATAAAAAATTAAACTTGCTAATCAACTTTACTCTGGCAGTAACATTTTTTCTCAGTTTGCAAAATACATTGATCTATTTCATTTATAGTAATAACTATCGTTTTTTAGAATCTCTATTGCTAACGAAATTTAGTCTTCTCTGGTGGTTTTCAGCTGCATACTTTACAAATAAGGCCATCGACGTTTTTCTCTGGAAGCAAATAGAGAAAAACACTGGGCGCTTGATCCCCTCTTTAGCTCGAAATTTTACAGCAACAATAATTTGGTCATTAGCAATGTTTGCCATTATTGGTTTTGTTTTTGGATTTGAGCTAACCGGCTTGCTCGCAACATCTGGTGTAGTTGTTATGATTATCGGTCTAGCTATTCAGATGAATGTTTCAAATATTTTTTCAGGAATGGCGCTTAATATTGAACGGCCATACCGAACTGGAGATTGGATTCAAATTGATGGTAAAGAAGAGGGAAAGGTTTTGGATATCTCTTGGCGCTCAACCCGAATTCAAACAAGAGATGAGTGCGTTATATTAATTCCAAATTCGAGAGTAGCGGAATCTGAGATAAAGAATTTCAGCTTCCCTAATGACAATGTCGAGCGATACTTTTTTATATATATTGATCCAAAGCATTCACCTGAACGAGTAAAAGAACTATTAATTAATGCTGCACTAACAAGTGAAGGTATTTCTCATACTCCATCACCCTACTCAAGGTTTAAGGGAATGGAAGGTTCCGCCGTAAAATACGGTATTTATTATGTAGTATCTAATTACGCTACAAAGTTTGCTGCCGAAGAGACGCTGTGGCGAAATATTTGGAGTGCCTTAAATCTCAATGGAATTACTCCTGTGATTCCGAGGAAAGAAATTGCAATTAGACAAGATTCCCCTTTCTATGACTTTAAAGAAATGAAACCACACGGTGCAATTCATCAAATTGAACTATTTAAAGAAATGGATGATTTGCAAAAAGATTTCTTGGGCGCTCTAATTACGGAAGTAAAGGTTTCACCAGGAACCAATGTTTTGGAGGAAAACCAAATCTCCGATGGGATTTACTTTATTAAGGAAGGAGTAATCGCTATTTATGCTCGCCTAATAGATGAGCAAAAAAGTATTGAAATATCACAGTTGGCCCCTGGCCAAAGTTTTGGTGAGGTTTCCGTGTTACTAGGAGAGAAGTTACCTATTCGTTATGTTCCTAAAACACAACTTTGTATGTACCGAGTTTCTAAAAATGCAATAAAAGAACTACTTGAAAATGAGCCTCAACTGCTTGATCTCTTTGTCTCATATCTTAAAAACATTTTAAAAGAGGGCAAAGGGCAAAGTATAGAGGTCTTAGATCATGACTTTGATTCACGTATCAAGAAAACGTTTGGCGCTGTCTAAAACATTATTACCTACATTCCCAAACATCAATTTCCTACAAATATATCATGATTCGTCCTCTATAACCAAAACTTGATACTCCTTATTCTGGTGTGATGGATGAAAACAAAGACAAGGCTTGTCATCACCATTCTCCGGGCATATACCAACCAA
>JAAGZM010000091.1 GCA_024206355.1 Gammaproteobacteria bacterium
GAGAAAGCCTTATCGCCCTTCGCGACCAGTTGATCTTTCCATTTATACAATCGATTGCGCGGGATACCGAGTTCTCTGGCAATCTCAGCATTCGGTTGATCCGATGCCTCCATCAATCGAACGGCTTCCTGCTTGAATTCAGGGGTGTAGGTTTTATAAGCTCTTTTCTGTTTCATGATATGGATACTCCTTGGGCGACATTGTCGCCGAACTAAAGCATCCGTTAAACTGGGGGAACCTCAGTCTGACCCCTTGATTTTGGACCCAATCTTCTAATTTTATGAATATCGTAAGGAACTGAAATAACAACAGCCAACAGTAACCACAAATCAATATCAGAAATCTTTATTGGCGATACACCTTCCAATATACTATAAATAATGTTGATAGTTACAAATAAACCCAGCCCCAATTTTAAAAAAAATGTTCTTCTTAATGCTGCAGCGTTAGTTGGATAAAATGTCAACAGCATCGATGCAAAAATAACACCTGAACTCGATAAGCTTATCGACGATGCCCAGGTATTTCCCACATAATAAGTAATCCCAATTAATGCAAAACATATTTTAAATGCAAAATCTAGGCATAGAAAGATGACTGAATCAACTTTAGTCACAGTCATCACATCCTTCTCCCTCTTGAGCATTATCATAAGCATCTTGAGACTCGTCTCTACCACGACGAGTTCTTGTTAAGACTACCTATGGTGGTCGTGAAATGTTTAAAACAGTGGTTGGAGTTCAGCGGTAGAGAACTTTCTCCGTGAGTTTCCTCTGTTGAATATTGATAAAAGAAAAGGATTGGTTTTTGCCGATCCTTTTTTGATTAACAACGCCGTCGTGGGCTTCAGCCATCACCTGCGATAAAACTGCTTCAGTTCTCATCCTTGTACTTCACAAAAAAGTATTCTGCAATTCCCTTTTTATAAAGATCCGAAATATTGCCACATTCAATGTAACCATTCTCTTTATAGAACTTCCGTCCTTTTTCATTGAAGTCACTACAAAGTAGAAATACTCGATCTTCTTTTTCAAATCCTAGATTTTCAAAATGTCGTAACAATTCTTTTCCAATACCTTTATTTCTGTAATTCTCGTGAACACAGAGAATTTCAAGATAAGGAAATTTCCCAAAGCAACCGGTTTCGTTAATCCCCATAAATCCGATACATTTATCTTGATCATCAACAGAAACTGTTACACCGTTCTTTCGAATTTCTTCTTCTATCTTTTCAGCAGTAGGTTCATCTTTAAAATATGCATCCCATAACTGAGAGTTTTTGACACACTCCAAGCATTGAATCGCATCATCAACTTTTGCTTTTCTTATCTTCATATATTAGTGTCCTCAAAACCTCATTCATTGTAGAAAGTCTATCATCTACCTAATATTTGGGTGGTGGGTGGCGAACCTGTCAGACCAATCCGATGGTTATGATATATCGCCTTCCAAAAACATCTTCAATTCCTGCATATCAGTGAGAAATGCTTTTCTCATAGACCCTTTCATAAGGGAGAAAAGGAAATTCATAAGATGACCTGAAAATGTACTAGCTTGTCCTGTAAACTCTATTGTAACAGTTGTTTTACCATTTACTTCTGTAAAACCCACCAGCTGTAACAGAGCGTGGTCGCCTAAAAAACACCGAAATAAAATTTCCACCTAAACAAATCGCTCACCATTGACTGCAGAAAACGCCATCAGGACAGCTGGCCTCTTGAGATGGGGTGCTTTATGCTTCCTATACC
>JAAGZM010000707.1 GCA_024206355.1 Gammaproteobacteria bacterium
CCCTTGGGCTTAAGTGTCTCGATACGATACGTCAATTCTCGCGACATTAACGAATGCCACTGTTTGTATTGTGCTTGTGAGCAAATAGCTTCAATGTGCTCTGTTTTCATGTCCTTGAGCAAAATATAATTATCCTTTAAGAAACTGTAAGTAAGACTATTAGTGCGCCACGCAAATACTTCTCGAATGTCAGCAATAGAATCATCTTCATATAATGACAATTCTGTGTACTCGAATCCCAGGGGTGCTGCATTCCTACGTAAATAATCATTGCCTCCGTCTACCATGTATATATATCCGTTTGTGTCCCTATGTGTCTGGTAATCATGACGAAACCGAGATACTAATATAGTACCATCTGGCGTTTGAATTGCATTATACACAAGTTGTTTCATAATAGTATCCCTGTTTTAGTTAATTACAGTGCTCGAATGTACTCTTTGACTGAATCTTGCAATTCTTTAATATACTGTATTACTTCTGTGCTGTTAGTGTCCTCACACGCTTCGCAAACAGAAATCAGAGTATCTAATTCCCAGACGCATTGATTGCTGTAGTTTAGCACAGACTGCAATGATAAATCAGTGTGTTTCCAGAGATTAGAGCACACAGCAAATCTATGACTAGCTATTTTCTTAATAGATTGTCGTCGAATAATCATGATTCCATCCATTCCTCAATATCACTGATCTTGGTGTTGCGGTCAAACAAGATAGAGTCCTCCTTATCGAATATATAGAGCACCCATTCATCGTGATTATAGGTAAGTTCCGTGTTAAAGCCTCGCTTGTTTGCTTCTTTTGAAACTGCTACAAGTAGTGTGTGCGTCATGTTAGTTTTCATTGTGCCTCCAATTCATCGGTGTTGAGATATACTTTATCAGTGATGTCCTTCCATTGATTGTTAGAATCCCCGAAGGTGCTTATATTAGACCAAGCAAATCCCGTATCTAGGTTATAAAGCCGAACCTTATCAGCCAGTCTATCAAACACCGCATAATACCTAGACTCTTTCCAGCCTCGATCATTCGTAATCATATAAACATGACCTGCGAGAGCC
>JAAGZM010000092.1 GCA_024206355.1 Gammaproteobacteria bacterium
CATGGCTTTACTTTGATAGAGTTAGTACTAACAATTATTATTTTGGGAGTACTTTCTGCATTTGCTGCGCCCAGATTTTTTAATCAAAATGCTTTTGATCAACGCTATTTTTACGATGATTTAATCTCAGCTGCCCGTTATGCCCAACGCCTGTCAACGGGTAGTGGTTGTGCAGTGAGACTCACCGTATCCGGTACTGGTTTTTCACTGTTGCAGGATAACAACTGTGACCTCAGTAACACTTCTTATACATTAATTGTCAACAGACCTTCTGATTCGGTAGCGTTTAGCAATGCTAATGTACCATCCGGACTAACAATAACAAGCAACAAAGCACTATATGACTTTCTTCCAGCAGGAAAAGCTGTTGATGTATCAGGCGTTAGTGTAGGGAATGCCACAATTACTCTGACTAGCTCAACTACAACTGATAGAACTATTAATATAGTGGGAGATACCGGTTATGCCTACTAAAGCCAGACAAACAGGTATGACATTGGTTGAATTGGTGATAAGCATTGTTATTTTGTCAATTGCTGTTGTAGGCGTATTCTCTGCATTGGGAACAACGGTTGGGCGTAGCGTTGATCCGATGATCAGGGGGCAATCTATAGCCATTGCAGAAGCCTATCTTGAAGAAATCACTCAGCGTCAGTTTGGTGAAATAGGTGCAGATTGTCCCGCTGAACCAGGGGGAGGTACGCGGGCTGATTATAGTCATATATGCCACTTTGATGGATTAAATGATACTGGTGCTGTAGATCAATATGGAGCTTCTATCGATGAGCTCGCAAATTATGATGTCACTGTTGCTATTAGTAATAGCAGCAACCTGGGAGGCTTGGACTCCTCAGTAGTTTTAAGAATTGACATTAATGTAACAGGTCCCACTAATGAAACCTTTACTCTGAGTGGTTACAGGACCCCCTAATGATATGGATAATATAGGCTCTCATATTCAGTCTAAAAGCAGCTTTATGAAGAAGCTGCAATCAGGATTTAACCTTGTGGAGCTGGTTATTGTTATTGTGGTGGCTGGTATTTTGGCTACGGTTGTAGCTCCTATTGTTATGAGACCATTTTTAGCTTATGACGATACCAGTCGACGCGTTGTTCTGGTGGATGCCGCTGAAGCAGCTATGAGAAAAATTGCCTATGATGTGAATCATGCCATTCCCAATACTTTGCGGGTCAGCGGCACATTTCTGGAGTTGATGCCAATTAGAGGCGGAGGCAGATATCGATATAGTGATGACATTACAGATGATACTGCATTGACTCCAAGTGCACCAGATAGTCAGTTTCAGATGTTGGGGGATCTGCCATCTATGCCAACTGGTGCAAGAGTGGTTGTTTACAATACTGCTGCCAATCTTTTTTATCCTGCTGCTACCAATGGTGGTGCAGGGATCATTACTCCAACAACAACAACCGTTTCTCTGACTGATAATGTGACTGTTAATGGTGATGAGGATATTATCAGTCTTGATAATCCTTTCATATTTGATTTGTATGGTACAGGCTCACCGCAGAAACGATTTTTTCTGGCAACTTCCCCTGTTACCTATCATTGCGATACTGCTTTACGTGATATCAGACGCTATGAGGGTTATTCAACAACAGTTGGTCAACCGATCAGCCGCAGCACAACACCACTGAGTAATGCAACTAGTAGCGCTATTCTGGTGAGAAATGTGAGTAGTTGCAGTTTCAGTTATTCCGCAGGAACAAGCACCAGAGCAGCACTACTAACCATAAACATGGGGCTAACCATTAATGGAGAAACCATTAATTTATTGCACCAGATCCACGCATGGAATGCGCCATGATAGATTACCGAATCAATAAAAAGAATTCACAGGGATTTATGCTTGTTGCAGTGATTTTTATCATAACTGTACTTGCTGTTGCTGTGGTATTTTTACAACGGATCAGTAATGTAGCTGTTGCTACTAACGTTCTTGCAATGCAGGGAGCAAGAGCGATGCAAGCGGCTCAAGCAGGTGCTGAATGGGGTATCTATCAGGCAACACTGGGAAACTGCGCTGGTTCTACCACCTTTAGTTTAACGGAGCAATCATTGACTGGCTTTAATGTCACTGTAAATTGCACCTCACTGAATATTACTGAGCAGAGCATTCCCGTCACTATGTATTTTCTGACAGTATCTGCAGAATATGGAACTTTAGGCACCACACCTGAATATGCATCAAGGAAAATTTCTTTGACTGTTGAATAAAATTAGTACGTCTGATGTCGAATAATAACCGGTTTTCTTCCTTCGAAAATGCCAAAGGTTGCTGTGGCACTGGCATCGTCTGCTGTTAAATCACCATTGAAGTCATAGGTTAACCATGATGGTGTTGTTATTTTTATCAATACCGAGCCATCATTTCCACTTCCTGGAGCTGTTAATGAAAATGTGACTAGGCCTGAAGAAATAACAGGGAATGGTGATGATGGTAAGGCTGTTTCACCGCTACTCAGGTTGTCGGTATAGGCGGAAAGACTCGCATCAAATGTTGTACATCCTGTGGTGTCATTGGTATTCAATACAAAACTGGTACCATTGTAATATTGCGCTTCAGCCACCATTGGCAGCGCCTGAAGTTCAGAGCCAAAGGCATTGGCAATAAACCAGCGACCCCAACGGATTTCTGTACCAGTAATATCTGAGAAGGTGAATGCATCTGCAATGCCATCTTCATCTTCATCATAAAATACACCATCACTATCGGTTAATAAAGTCGCTGCGAGGTTCAATTGTACAGTTGCCTCAAATGCAGCATCATTAGTGGGTATCGGGATAACTCCGGTCTTGTTGTAAGTAAGTTGATCTGATGGAAATTCAAAGGTGTTCTCTCCATCGTAATCTGTTTCACCATCAACGATAACGCTTCCAAGTGAAGTACCGAGGGTTCCAGAATAAGCGGCTACCTGATTGCTGTAAGTACGACCACTTAGTTTACTGCTGTCAAGTTTCCAGAAATCATTATTGGATACGCCATCCCCACCATAATTTGTAGTAATAGCATCTGCACTATTAACAGCCTTTACTGTTAATATCGGGCGCGAGACCCATACAAAATGAAAAGGTTGACCCTGATAAGTAAAGTCACAGGTTGAATCATCGAACAATGGTGAATTGCCAGATACTGTAAATCTATGGGGGATAAATCGACCAATATTATCGCTGGTGGCTGCAGGGATATATTGACCCTGATAATTTGGCGGGGTGGCGGTAATAGTAAAAACACCAACCTCGGTAATCG
>JAAGZM010000708.1 GCA_024206355.1 Gammaproteobacteria bacterium
ATAGAGGAACAATAAGCCAACTTTTGATTGCCATAAGCGTAAATCTTAAGCCTAAAAGCAATATTATTGGCGATAAATCAAGACCGCCCATAGGAGGTAGCATTCTTCTCACGGGAGCCATTACGGGCTCAGTCAGTTGGTAGATGACAGAGACAATTGGATTGTTTATTCCAGGATTTATCCAGCTCATTACTACTCTTGCCAAGATCATATAAAAAAGTAAATCGACACCTTGTGTCAACACATCAGCTAAACTAACAACGAGTAACTGCCCTAGGGAAGGAAAGGCATTTGAAATAACGGCGTATATGAGGACAAGTTTTAGCAGGCAAACAATCCATGCAAATACAAGAGATGAAACATCAACACCACCTAATCCAGGAATAACTTTTCGAAGAGGTTTTAAGGCTGGATTGGTTGCTCGCACAACAAATTGTGAAAGAGGGTTATAGAAATCAGCTCTGAATAACTGGAGCAAAAATCGTAACATAATCACCATTACATAAAGATTAAAGATGGTTTCTATTAGAAACTGAAAAGGTGATTGCATGTACTTTTTTCCTTTGTTCGCTAATTTGTTCGTTAGGGTGTGTAAAGTAGTTTATGGTCAGGCTGCTAAATTGCAAGGCTTTATTCTGTTTCTTTAGACATTTCCTCTCCTCTATTGGTTCCTGCAGCAACCGCATCAGAGGTTATTTCCATGACTTTATTGCTGTCAAAGACATTAATAGCTGCAGCTGTTGTTCCATGTGGAGATGTTACTGATTTTCTTAATGACTCAGCTGATTGCAGTGGTTTGCTATTGAGCATGGCTGTTGCACCTATGGCTGTTTGAGTGACCAGCTTTTGACTAACTCTTTCTTCTAGACCGAGTTCTACCCCAGCTTTTATTAAAGCTTCAGTTAAATAAAAATAATAAGCTGGACCGCTTCCAGACAGAGCAGTAACAATATCTATCTGCTTTTCGTTTTCAAGCCATACAATTTCACCGACATTTTCAAATAGTGTGACGACAAAGTCACGATTTTTGACAGAAGTGCTTTTATCTGTAAACAAACCTATTACCCCTTTTAATATCAGACAAGGCGTATTGGGCATAGCTCGCACAACCGTAATATCTGCAGATGTTTCCGTAGTTAAGTACTGCATAATAGACGAAATGGTTTTACCAGCAGCAACGGAAATAATTAGTTGATTAGAGATTATAGGTTTAATTTCTTCACAAATTGTTTTAATTAGGAAAGGCTTAACGCCTAAGACAACAACATCAGCTTGCTTTGCAGCATTACTATTATTCTGAGTTGTTTGAATACCCAAATTCGCTGATAATTGTTTCAGTTTTTCAGCGCCACGATTAGCAGCAATAATTTTCTTTGCTGGGTAACCATTGGTTATCAGCCCAGCAATGATAGCGCTCGACATATTGCCTGCTCCGATAAAGGCTATAACAGGATGATGCATTTAACTCTCCAAAGGTTTATTTCTAGTACCGAAAATATCGGTACCAACACGGACCATTGTACTACCTTCAGCAATTGCTGCTTCAAGATCTCCAGACATTCCCATTGAAAGAGTATCGAGGTTGGGAAAATCCTTTTGTAAATGATGGAATAGTTGTGACATTTCTCGAAATGCTAAACGCTGTTGATCAAAATCATCGGTTTTAGCAGGAATACACATTAACCCTCGCAATTTAATACGCTCTAATGATTGTACCTGAGTCATTAGCTCTCTCAATTGATCTGGAGCTACTCCGGATTTGTTTTCTTCTGCCGATATATTGACTTGAAGACAGATATTCAATGGTTTCGAGTCTTGTGAGCGTTGTTCAGATAAACGTCTTGCGATTTTAAGTCGCTCAACGCTATGTACCCAATCAAAATGTTCTGCTATTTTTGAGGTTTTATTTGATTGAATAGGCCCGATATAATGCCAGCAGATTTCGTAATCGTTTAAGGCAATAATTTTCCCTACCGCCTCCTGTAAGTAGTTTTCACCGAAATTACGCTGTCCAGCATTAAAGGCTTCTTCTATCTTACAGATTTTATGGGTTTTACTTACAGCTAATAATGTGACAGGATACGGTTTACAGATATACTGTGTAACAGCATCGCTTATTCTTTGAAAAACATTTTGAAGTTGGTACGCAATAGACATATTATTCAACTAGAATTTAGTACATAATTATAATTTACCGAACTCTGTTTGTGAGTAAGTAAATTAAGGACATATATATGGATATTACAGAGCTTTTAGCCTTTAGTGCAAAAAATCGTGCATCAGATTTACATTTATCTGCTGATTTACCACCAATGATTCGTGTTGACGGGGATGTTCGGCGAGTAAATATACCGCCTTTAGATCATAAAACAGTCCACGGACTGATTTATGACATCATGAATGATAA
>JAAGZM010000709.1 GCA_024206355.1 Gammaproteobacteria bacterium
ACAAATCAGTACACATAAAAACATATGAAAATACTAATCACTGGAGCCAGGGGGCAAGTCGGTACAGAACTTGTCAATGAAGCTATTAATAGATGCCATCAAGTACATGCTTATGGCTCTAACGAGCTGGATATTTCTAATAAGGAGCAAGTCAACAAGACTGTTCAACAAGTTAAACCTGATGTTATTATTAATGCCGCAGCCTATACCGCAGTTGATAAAGCAGAGACAGAATCAGAATTAGCTTATGCCGTGAACTCTCAGGGAAGTGAAAATCTGGCAATAGCCTGTAAATCGCAAAATATCCCACTGCTGCATATTTCAACCGACTATGTTTATGATGGTGAAAAACAAACTCCTTATATTGAAGTAGATCAACCCAATCCAACAGGTGTCTATGGTGCTTCAAAACTGGAAGGCGATCAGAAAATTGAACAGATATGGCATAAATACATTATTCTGAGGGTCAGCTGGGTCTTTGGTGAATACGGTAATAATTTTGTTAAAACTATGCTGCGACTTGCAGAACAAAGAGATGAACTCAGTATTGTTGATGATCAATTTGGTGCTCCAACTTCAGCAACGGCCATCAGCAAGAGCCTGTTAGATATCATAGACTCCCCTCAGTTTAACCAGCAAGACTGTCCCTGGGGTATCTACAATTTGCAAAGCGATCCCGGTGTCTCTTGGTATGAATTTGCTCGAGAAATTTTCCAACAAGCAAAAAAAATGAGTCTCATTAACAAAGACATGAAACTCAATCCCATTCCCTCTTCAGAATTCCCAACCCCAGTCAAACGCCCGGCCAATTCAAAACTGGACGGAGCAAAACTCAAACAGTGTTTTGATATTCTTCCTGTGGATTGGAAAAGAGACTTAACAAAGGTATTATCTAGTTGAAAAATATCTATCCGTGCTTTTGAATAACAC
>JAAGZM010000710.1 GCA_024206355.1 Gammaproteobacteria bacterium
CGTTAGGAGGCAATACTTGACCGAGCGAATTTCAAACATAACGGATTTTCTGCTTCAGTTAGATGCTTTAAAATCTGTGAACCGTCGAACTTACGTCAATGGTGGAGAACGAGTCGAAAACTCGGCGGAGCACTCATGGCACTTGGCTATGGCTTGCTGGGCATTCGCAGATCTACTTCAAGATAATTATGATTTATCAAAACTCATCAAACTTGCTTTGATCCATGACCTTGGTGAGATTGGAGCCGGAGATACTTTTCTATACAGCAATAATAGAGATAACGCCCACGTTGAAGAGCGCAAGTATGTTGAAAAAATCGCCTCACACCCCGGAAACTCCATTGGAGAAATAGTTGAACTTTGGGAGGAGCAAGAAGCTGGCGAAAGCAAGGAGGCAAGGCTCTTAAAAATCATTGATCGCTTGCTGCCATTTCTCCATAACATTACAAGCGAAGGCCGCGCGTGGCAGGACAACGATATAAATAAAACCCAAGTATTAGAAATGCATCAATTTATCGATAATGAAAGCTCAGAAATCTACGAGTGGTTCATTTCAAAGGTCGA
>JAAGZM010000003.1 GCA_024206355.1 Gammaproteobacteria bacterium
TAACGTCAAGCTAAGCAGCGCGTTTTTCAGCGTCCGCTTGAGCTTTTTGTTAGCCTAAAGGCCTTGAGATGCGAGGTAAAATTGAGGCTTCATCCTCGCGCCTGCTGCGCGAAGACAAATCAAGTAATGCTTACCGCCATTTTTCAAGTGGCGTATAATCGCACCGCGCGCTTGTTTGCTTGCCCACTTTATAACATTTCCAGCAACAAAAGGACGAGGAACCATATCCATATAACGGCTGCAAGATTCACTGGATTGCAACAACTCTCCAAATAGCTCCAGAACCTTTAGGTTGATGTTCCAGCTATTGACTTGCTGACCATATATCGTCGATAGAAACTCCCTGAAATCGTTCTTCTCTTGCTCGGTAATAGGTTCCATGTTAGATCTCCTTTATTGAAGTTTAGAATGTGTAACAACACTATTGATGTATTTGTTGTCGCCACCTTTATAGGTGACCTCGACAACAAAACTTAAAGAGCTTGATAAGATATACATTTGTCGGCCGTCGCTATTATCAAAGTAGTAAAACTCAAGGTCACCAGGTGAGTTTGGTTGGTGAACTTCGTCTTTCAGCCCCTCCAAAAACCTCTTCTCTTCATCTGATCTTGGGTTATTAAAAACACTCTTGAAGAAGTCGTATGGAGATTTATTTGAGCCGATAAACTCAACTTCTTTTTGATCTATCCACCGGTAAACAACAGAGTAATCTGGCGCAGAAATGATCATTGCTTGCTCGTCAAAAAGTACTTTCTTATAACCTTCCGGTAGCGGTACCGATACTCGACCTTTAAGGACCAGCTCTTCCCCAGTACTCAATCGTTCTGTTTCAGCTTCGTGCTTTATATCATTGGTTTGGCATCCCTGTATTGTAAGCACCATTATTAGTAAGGCTATAATGTTCCTTGCAGTTTTCATGTGTAAGATTTCTCCTTTTTGATTGCGCGATAAATACTCTTAATAAGGCTAACGTTAAAGCTGTGGGGCGTGAGCCGCATAGCGGCGATACGTCCCGCACGAGCGTATTGTTAAGCAATTACTTTCTATTATTTTGTTATTTAACAGCATAATTTATTGTATAGGGTCTTTTAGAATCAACATCGTATA
>JAAGZM010000711.1 GCA_024206355.1 Gammaproteobacteria bacterium
CATTAACGAATACCTCGATCTTTACGAATAAGTTCCCAAGCAGCTTGAATTTCTTGGCTCTTTTCTTTAGCCACCTGCATCATATCTTCAGGTAAACCTTTTGCTACCAACTTATCAGGATGATGTTGTGACATCATTTTGCGATAGGCTCTTTTTGTATCTTTGTCAGATGCACTGTCTTCCACACCTAACACTTGGTAGGCATCAGCAAGTCGGTCTTTAATATCATAAGTCGTTTGTTGGCCTGATTGGTGGAATCTCTGCTGCGCTTTAAAGCTTTTAATTAACAGATTGAGATGGAGAGTATTAAATCCTAGAACATTGGCGATATGTTCTAGAATTTTCATTTCAACTGAATGGATATCACCATCAGCAAAAGCTGCCGCGATTTGAATTTCTAGAAACATCTGCATGAGGTTTCTGTGGCCATGGCAGGTTTGTTTAAATGATTGTAATGTCTGGTCGAGATCAAATTCCGGTTGTTTGCCAAGATTAAATAATTCAACCGCCTCAGTTTTACGTGTTTCTGTGAGTCTCATCTGAGTCATGATTAGGCGTGCCATCTGAATTTCCTGCTCAGAGACATGTCCATCGGCCTTTGCAATATGTCCCATTACTCGAAACAGTGATTGAAAAAATTTGTCTTGTGCCACCTGTGCATTGGCAAAGCTAAAATGACTTTGGCTGGCTCCTCGATCAAAAGTATGACCGAAATAAGCGCCTAGAAGGGCTCCAAAAGGACCTCCAAGCATAAATCCAAAACCTGCACCAAGTAATTTTCCCCAGATCATCAGGGTTATTCTCCTATAATCGAACTATTGATAGATAAATTGACTCACAATGAGCATTTTAACTGACTAGGACTGCATTTTATAATATTATTCGCCCTTTATCGTTAGTTACCTTAACTCTAAAGTGATGTATCTTATAACAATGAATATCATTAGCAATAAAAAGTGGACAGTTTTACTGGTTTTATTAGCATTGGCAAATACTCTGTCGATGTCGGTAATTGGATCAGAAAATGATGCTAATCATAACCAATCTGTGTGGGGTAGTGATTTTTTCTTGTCACATTGTCCTGGTACGTCTGATAAAAAAGTAAATGCTGTTGAGCAAAACTTTAAAACTGATATTGTTTCTGATGATTTCGAAATACAAGAATCTGGTGATGTGACATTTGTGGGCAATGTCATCCTACAACAGGATGATATTAAGCTGACCTCGAATAAGGCTGAGTTAAGCCGTAAAAATAACGCTTTTTCTGCCGAAGGTAATGTACATTATCAGGATCAGCAAATCCGGCTTACTGCAACAGCGATGGACTTAAATTTCTCTAAACAAAGCGGTGAAGTGAAACAAACTAAGTTTCAAATGACCAATGGTAATATGCGAGGCGAAGCAAAGAGCATTAGTCTCAAAGCTAAACAACCGTTAACGATAACCGATGTTGGCTTAACATCATGCCCTCCGGATAATGTTAGTTGGTTATTACAGTCATCAAATATCATGATTGATCCTGAATTAGGTTGGGGAGAGGCAGAAGATGTTGTATTGATGGTTCAAGATATCCCTGTCTTTTATTTACCGTTAATCAGTTTTCCAGTTGATGACAGACGAAAAACAGGTTTGCTATACCCATCAGTGGGGAACTCGAGTCGCAATGGTTTGGAACTAGAAATTCCTTGGTATTGGAATATTGCAGCAGATAAAGATGCTACTTTTAGCGTAAAGTATTTGAGTAAAAGAGGCCTAATGCTCGGTGCAGAATATCGGCAGTTAACCAAAAATACAGAAACCAGACTCTTCACTGAATATTTACCGAACGATGATAAGGCTTTACAAGGTGGTGAAGATCGCTATTTTTATCGGCTTGATACTCAATATTCTCAAGGCGATCATTGGCGAGGCAATTTAGATTTAAACTCGGTGAGTGATTATTATTATTTTTATGATTTTGGCAGTAATTTTAGCTCTGGTAATATAAGCTTTGTCAGGCGTTTTGGGGAAATTAAATATGATGACGAACACTTGTCATTTATGAGTATTTTTAGTGATGACAAATTATTAAGCACCCCTGAAAATCCCTACAGCAGACTACCTCAATTGCGCTTGTCTCTTCTGTATCCTGAACTTGCCGCAGGAATTTCAACGAATCTTCATATGGAAGCCACAGCTTTTCGCCATGATAGTGCCGTAGAAGCCGAAAGGTTTATGGCTATTCCAGAGTTTAGTATGCCCTTACAGTGGCAATCTGGTTATATCAAACCGCAATTGAAGTTGAACTATAGCCATTATTCACAAGATGATCCCACGAATAATTTACCTGATTCAGTGAGTCGAACAGTCCCTATTTTTAGTATTGATAGTGCAATGTTTTTCGATCGGTTAGTTAAATTTGATAAACAAAGCTTTATCCAATCACTAGAACCACGCTTATTTTATCTCTATGTTCCTAAAAAGGAGCAAAATGAGATTGCATTATTTGATACAACAAGCTTCGATAATGGGGTAGACTCGCTGTTTCGTGATAACCGTTACAGTGGTTACGATCGCATTGGTGACAGTAATCAGATTTCATTAGCACTTACTAGTAGCTTTTATAATCCGCAGTCAGGTAGGGAGCAACTGAGTGTGACGATGGGAAGAGCTTATTATCTAGAGGATCGAGAGGTCAATCTAGCCATCTATTCTACAGGAATGCCTGTTGTAGACTTAGGTGTTGATAAAAGAGCAAATTCTGCTCTTATCACTAACTTACAACTTGCTTTGTCTGATCGCTGGTGGCTGAAGGGTGAACTAGAGTATGATGAGTCAAAAAGTATAACTGAAAAAGGTGCTCTAGGGTTGCAATATCGCTCAAGTGGCTTATTAGTAAACTTGAGGCACCGATTAAATCGATATAATGGAAGTGATGATATTGAACAAGCTGAAGTATCATTTTCTTGGTCAGTCAGTAATAAGCTGGCTTTTATAGGCCGTTGGCAACAAGATGTAAGAAATAATCGAACTATTGATAGTTTTGCTGGTCTTGAATATGAGAGTTGTTGTTGGGCTATGCGACTCGTGGCTCGGCGTTATTTAAATATTCGACTCGATCAGTTAGGTGTTCCGGATCCAGGATTTGATGAATTTAATAATGGGATTTATCTAGAGTTTATCCTTAAGGGATTAACAAATGTGGGCAAAGGCCTAGATTTAGAAAGAGATATTCAAGGTTATGATGACCGTCTTAGTAATTAAAAATATGCTAACTAACTATAAGTAATGGAAAAAGATTTTTTATGAA
>JAAGZM010000712.1 GCA_024206355.1 Gammaproteobacteria bacterium
CTCGTGAAGTAGGTATAACTTTGGAATCCGAAGAGGTGGAGAAATGAGTAAATTATTTGTTTATATTAAAGCCAAGACTGCTGCCAAGACTGCTATCGAGGATGTTAAGTCTGCCAAGGCTGCTTATGTCGAGGCTGCTTATGCTTATGCTGAGGCTGGTATTAATATTCGCTGTGCAAAGACTAAAGCCACTGATGCCATTAATGCTGCTGATATTGCTAAAACTGCTTATCTTAAATCCAGGGGATTAAAGAATGGCAATGAATACAGGACAGACAAATGAAAATTACATACATAAGTGAACCAGGTGTAGCCATAGTAGATCAATTTACCCCCCTTTATGATATGCCCAAACTTACAGTTACGCTTGATCAGGAAGTAATTGGGATCACCACATTATTAAACCTAACAGGCCTTACTAGCAGCATGTCGGAAAGTTCTCGTATGATCGCGCAGGGTGCGGTACAACTCGATGGTAAAACGATATCAGATAGGACTATCAAGCTAACAAAA
>JAAGZM010000713.1 GCA_024206355.1 Gammaproteobacteria bacterium
ATACACCGAATGCAAACTTCTATGGTGGTGATGTAATTAACTGCGGCATTGAAGATACATATGGTAACAGGTCTGATGGTGTGGTGAATGTTGCTGTTGAGCAGAATGTTGTTACAGTGCCTACTCCAACTAGTGGGGGCAGTGGTTCATTTGAGTTGTTGACGCTGATACTGCTGCTGTTACTGTTGCTCCAAAGACAGAGAGAAAGACAGGCTCAGCTATTGAATATCAAAAGGCTTTGCACTCTTTGCCAGTTTGTTGCTTATCGGTTTCAATACCCACGCTGCTGATTTAGAGCTTGGCTGGTATATTGGCGGGCAACTCGGTTCGAAGATATAGAAGATTTCGGTCATACAAATTAACATGGTTAAGACTATATCTCCCTTTAAAAATGGCATACCTACACATGATCCTAGAATCCTCAGTTGACCGGCTCTGAATTATGATTATGTACTTTATAACAGCAACTTACAGAAGGATTAGTATTCACCAATTGAGTGAGTTTGCCTACGCATTTTATTGCACGTTTTTTAGACTCATTGACTTGACGGTAAAAGCCTTACATAGAATGACTATGAACGGCTTTCTAGTCGGCGCCACTAAGCCTAAAAAACACACACTAAAACGCGTCCAACTGAGGATTCTAGGTTTAACCAAGCACTGTCCGTGCAACTGTCTGCTGCTGAACACCCATCCCATCTATACCAAGACGCATGACGTCACCTTCTTTCAAATAAGTCGGGGGGTTCATACCAAAGCCAACACCTGGAGGTGTTCCAGTGCTGATAATATCACCCGGTTGCAGGCTCATAAATTGGCTAATGTAGTGCACCAAAAAAGGTACTTTGTATACCATTGTGCTGGTATTGCCATCTTGGACACGTTTACCGTTAAGCTCGAGCCAGATACCAAGTTGATTGTAGTCTTCTACCTCATCGGTAGTCACCAGATAAGGACCAATAGGACCAAAGGTATCGCAACCTTTGCCTTTACACCACTGACCTTCTTTTTCGATTTGATATTCACGTTCGGATAGATCATTAATCACACAATAACCGGCTATATGTTCCATAGCTTTTTCTTCTGAAACATATTTAGCTTCTTTGCCAATGACCACACCAAGCTCAACTTCCCAATCACTTTTTTGTGACTCAGGTGGCATATAAACAGTTTCGTTTGGCCCCATAACTGCAGATGTTGCTTTCATAAATAGCACAGGTTCTGATGGAACATCCATGCCTGATTCTGCAGCGTGATCTGCATAGTTTAAACCTACACAGATAAACTTTCCTACATGTGATACCGGTTGACCAATGCGCTCATTTTCATCAATAACTGGCAAGCTATCAAGGTCAAGTTTTGCTACTTTCTTAAAACCATTATTGCCAAGAAACTCGGTATCAATTTCACTGATATGTGCTGATAAATCCCTTATCAAACCATTATCATCAAGTACTGCAGGTTTTTCTTTTCCTACCTTTCCAACTCTTAATAACTTCATTTTTACTTCAACCTTTAAAATATATGTAATTTGTTCAATCAATTGTTCAGGGTGACAAAACCACCATCAACCGGATAGTTGCAGCCGGTTATAAAGGCGGCTTCATCAGAGCACAGATATGCAATCAGGCTTGCCATTTCTTCAATTTTTCCCATTCGTCCAATGGGCTGGGTTTTGGATAATTTATCAAACATTTCCTCAGTATTTCCTGGGTAGTTTTGTTCCAGAAAATTATCAACAAAAGGAGTATGTACTCTGCCCGGTGCTATGCAGTTACAACGGATCCCATCATCAATGTAATCTCTGGCAACTGAATAGGTCATGGTTAAAATCGCTCCCTTGCTCATAGAGTAGGCAAAACGATCCTGAATGCCAACCGATGAAGCAACCGAAGCGAGATTTAATATAACACCTGATTTTTGCTCTTTCATCGAAGCGATAACTGCAAACATGGTATTATAGCTGCCTTTAACATTGACATTGTATATGTTGTCCAGATCCTGCTCTGATGTGCCCTCAAGATCACCAATATGAGCTATACCAGCACTGTTAATGAGAATATCAATTTTAGTATCCACAAGAATAGTTTTTACCAGTTCATTAACCTCTTTGTGATTAGAAATATCACACTGATAACTTGCTGCTTTTCCACCTGATCCTTCGATTAATTTTTGAGTACCTTTTGCAGCATTAATATTCAAATCAAGGATTAATATTTTTGCACCTTCAGCAGCCAAACGCAGGGCTGTACCCTGCCCAATACCACTACCTCCGCCAGTTATCATTGCGACTTTATTATTGTATCTGTTATTCATTTTGCTACCTTGATATATTCTTTGATATTAGTACCTAGATTTTAGGACAATTGATAAAACTTTTTTGCATTGTCATTATAAATTTTCTGTTGCTGTTGTTCTGGTAATAAAGCGATGTATTGTTCAAAAATAAATAGCCATTCCTGATATTCACAGGCAAGTTTTACTACTGGCCAATCACTACCCCACATTACTCTGTCACTACCAAAGGTGTTAAGGATATGCTCAATATACTGGCAAATATTATCATAGCCTATATTGCCACCAGCTTCGGTTACCAGACCAGATAATTTGCAGTAGGCTTTAGTATCCTTTGCTAAACATTGCAATTTATGACACCAGTGTTGATTAGCTTCCCAACCTTGGGCAATAGCAGGTTTAGCCCCATGATCGATAACTACCTGCAAAGTTGGATATCTTAGTAATAATTCATAAAGTGGATCAAGATGAGTTGGCAATACCAGTGCATCAAAGGTTAAGTTCAGTTCAATTAACTTCTCATAAACAGGTGCTAGTTCAGACTTTAACATCCACTTAGGATCATCAATTTCCTGAATCATTGGGCGGATACCCTTGAATGCATGGTGCTTGGCAAGAGTTGTTAAGTCAGCAATAGCCTGTTCACTTTCCATATCAATCCAACCTACAACACCCTTGATAAATGGATATCTATCTGCAAGAGATAAAAGAAATTCAGTTTCTGCTACGGTTGCTGCCGCCTGTACTACAACGGTGCCATCAATTTTGTGATTTTTTAAAATGATATCCAAGTCGTCAGGTAAAAAATCTTGATAAAGAACTTCCAGATCATTAGTTAGCCAGTCATAATCTCCTCGAATAAGTTGCCAGAAATGTTGATGGGCATCGATTTTATTTATAATCTTATTCATGCAGAAACTTCTTCATCTGGAATAGGCGCATCTGCTCGAATCAAATCTTCCGATTGTAATTTTTGCCAGAACTCGACAGGAATTTTATGTTGTATTTGTTCAACTGTTGTTCTAACACGGGATGCAGAGCTTATGCCCGGAATAACATTGACAACAGAGGGATGAGCTAAAGGAAATTGCAAGGCTGCTGAAGTAAGGGGTACCGAAAATTCATCACAAATATTTTCTATCTGGCTTACTTTTTGGATAATATCATCGGGTGCTGGCTCATAATTATAATTTGGTGTGTAACCTTCCTTGCGTGTTCCGGTGGCAAGTATTCCTGAGTTATATGGGCCACCTAAAACGATTGATGAGTTTTCTTTTTCACAACGTGGTAAAAAGCTATCTAGGGCTTCTTGTTCGAGCAAAGTATAACGGCCTGCCAACAGGAAGCAGTTAAAATAACCATAGTCCATTGCCTGTTCACAAACTTCATATTCATTGACCCCAAGACCAATTGCAGAAACCAGACCCTGGGAGCGCAATTCATCCATAGCTTTGTAACCACCTTCCATTGCAATTTTGAATAGTCTTTCGTGCTCATCACCATGGGTAACTTCACCAATATCATGCATATAGATGATATCAATTTTTGATAGACCAAGGCGTTGAAGACTATGTTCAAAGGAGCGCATAATACCGTCATAGGAGTAATCATAAACAGGTTCAAATGGCATTGGTGAGCAGAAACCATATTTATCTTCTGCCTTGGCACAAGGTTCCAGTATTCGCCCTACTTTGGTTGAAAGTACATAATTTTTACTATCTATTTCACGAAGTCCATCACCAACTCTTCGCTCACTTAGGCCAAAACCATAATATGGAGCAGTATCAAACTGGTTAATTTCAGCGTCGAGTGCTGCTTGTATTGCCGATTGTGCCTGCTCTTCGCTTACAGTTCGATACAGGTTTCCAAGAGTTGCTGCACCAAAGCCTAATTCGCTGACATATAACTCTGTGTTGGCAATTTTTCTTTTTTTCATTTCCATTATTTTACTCGCGTAATATCCGGTTTTTTATTTGGTATACAGCTCTGGTTAATTTTTGAAAACCGTTTGTAGGTTAAGTAAAACTCCTGATGACCAAGCTCCTCTGATTTGCTTTGTTTGCCACTGGCAATCTGTTTGATTAATGAATATATTTCTTCACCAACACTCTCCACTGTCCCAGTACCAGTGATAATCTCTCCAGCATTAATATCCATATCATCAGATAACTTATTGTAGGTTTCCGGATTAGCACAAATTTTAATTACCGGAGAAATTGCCGAGCCAACCACAGAGCCTCGTCCGGTTGTAAACAAAGTGAGGTGTGCTCCTGATGCTATCATTTCAATAATCTCAGCATTGTCATTATCATTAGGAAAACCAAATAAAGGATCTCCATCGGACACCACATCCATCAAATAAAGGCCTGGCTTGTCTGGTTGGTCTCCAGGTTTAATTAATCCATTTATTTTTGATGCTCCAGATTTAGCATAAGCACCCATAGATTTTTCTTCCTGAGTAGTCAAACCACCTTCAGCATTTCCAGGTGCAAAACTACCATAGCCCATGAAGGTATAATAATTTTCAGCTTTTGAGACCGATTTTATAATTTCATTTCCAAGGCCAGGAGTTGCTGCTCGTTCTGCCATTATCTGTTCACAACCCACCAACTCACCGGTTTCTTCAAAAATACAAATTGCATCATTGCTTATCAGTTTATCAAAACAATGCCCTACCGCAGGGTTAGCACTGATGCCACTAGTTCCATCAGAACCACCACAAATTGTGGCTACAACCAGTTCACTTATAGCCATATCGACTGTTTTTATTTTGTCAGCTTTTTCTTGTAGAGATTTAACTTTGCTTATGCCGGCTTCAATAGTACTTTTTGTGCCTCCAGATTCCTGAATAATCAACGTTTCTACATCTCGGCCACTGGCTGAAATCGTACTGACAAGCTGTTCCCGATTAAATCCTTCACAACCAAGTGATACCAGTAACACACTACAAACATTGGGGTGTGTACCCAGAGCCTTCATTATTTTTAAGGCATAATCATTCGGATAACAACCTGGAAAACCTGTTAGATGTACATTATCTAATTGACTGCCACTGACAATGGCTCGGGCAACATGATGTGCACATTCAACTAGATAAACTACAATAATATTATTACGAATACCCTTTTTACCATCCTGGCGAAGATAACCTTTCATTAATGTTCACCTACCTTGCTTTCTCTAGTATGACTAGCAATATAGTCACTTTTAATATTGTTTAAATGCACATGCTCACCAGTAACTATTGCTGTAGTTGCTGATCCAATTGATACACCATATTTGATAATTTTCTCACCTTCAGCAATATCTATTCTGGCTAGCTTATGGCCAACATTAATGTCTGATTGCAGTACATAATTATGACCTTCAATATTAACTGTATCTGCTGCTTTCATTCGTTGACAACAGACAAAGACATTGTCATGCTCGTGCAATAAAATAAATCGTTTATCACTCATTTACGCTATTCCCTCAGGCAATTTAAATATCATTTCCATCATTACCCATTTCTCTCTGGGTTTTCCCCATTTTAGTGGCAGTTGATACTTCCACATCAACTCTTCCCACTTCTGTGTATTGTCATTAGCCGCATCAACTAATGCTTTCTTGTCAAAGTCAAAACTCTCGTTAACGTCCATAATCATAAATAGTCGATTGCCAACAATGTAGATTTCCATATCTTCAATACCAGAATCGTTGATGCTATCAATTATTTCAGGCCAGACATTGCCAGGCGCATGATAGTTTTTGTATTCTTCTATCAGTTGTGGATCATCTTTCAGATCTAAAGCCATGCAATAACGATGTTTAACAGTCATTAATCTACTACTCCGTTTTAAACCTTATGCACAAAGTGAGCGCGATAACCATAAACAGCAATGACCAAAAAACAAACCAGTGGCAATACAAAAGATGTCTGTACTGAAGGGATTTCACCAATCAGTGAAGCACCATCAATAAGCGCTCCTTGCATGGGTGGCATTAAGGCTCCCCCAACAATAGCCATTACAAGTCCTGCCGATGCGAGGCTTGCATCATCACCCATATCTTTGAGTGCCACACCATAAATGGTTGGGAACATCAAAGACATACAGGCTGAAATTCCTAACAGACAATAGAGACCCATTAAACCACCAATAAAAATAGTTCCTAAGGATAAAATAATACCACCGGCTGCCAGCAACATTAATAATTGTCCTGGCCGTATAAAACCTAACAGAAAGGTACAGATAAAACGGCTAGCCAAAAATATGCTCATGGCAATCATATTGTAACCCTGTGCTTTCGCAGCACTAAGACCTACCGAGGTCATGCCGTAATGAATAACAAAAGTCCAACACATGATCTGTGCACCTACATAGAATGCCTGTGCAACAACACCTTCAAGATAACGGCTGTTTTTTAACAATCTGCCAAAAGTTTCTTTTAATTCTATCAAGGTCAAGGGATGATCATGGGTCATGGTTCGAGGCAGTTTTGCCATTAGAAAGATAAAAAACAATATTGCAACAATAATGGCAATTACCACATAAGGACCACGTACGGTAATCAGATCGGCTGCCTGCATTGCTTGATGGGCTGTAGGATTAGAAACAGAGAAATCTGTCAGAGCCTGGGTTAACTTACCATCAACCACCGATGGCAACATATTTGTGTATTCAGGATGTGCAGCTTTTTCCGCAGCACGAAATTCTTCCACCTGCAGTTTGTTAAGAATAAAGGTTGAAGCTACAAACATACCTGTTAAAGAACCGATAGGATTAAACGCCTGTGCCAGATTTAGTCGCTGGGTAGAAGTTTCAGGATCACCCATTGATAAGATATAAGGGTTAGCTGTTGTTTCTAATAACGCCAGACCACAAGTTAATATCCATAAAGCTGCAAGAAAGAAATTGAACTCCATGGTCAAACTTGCAGGAATAAATAGAGAAGCACCAATCGCATAAAGAGCCAGCCCCAGCAGGATGCCGGCTTTATAAGAATAGCTGCGAATAAAGATTGCTGCAGGGATTGCCATAATGCCGTAACCGAGATAGAAGGCGAACTGCACCATGCTACTCTCAACATTGGAAATCAGAAAAATATCTTTAAATGCTTTTACCAGAGGATTGGTCACATCATTGGCAAATCCCCATAAAGGGAACAGTAAAGCCACAATCATGAAAGGAACAATGTATTCCTTACTTAGGATAGGAACCTTCTTATCTTCAGTAACTGTCGATTCAACGGTTGAATTCATTATGCGAGCTCTCATTTAATTACATCAATCTTTTTATGTGTATTTTTACTTATAATATGCACTTATCATGTTAAAGTCTATATATTATTGATTTTGTTCAGGTGAAACGTTTGCCCTAGTATAATAAATTTATAATTTGGTTTATATATTATTCTTTATTTTGTAACAAGTTAACTAATATTAAGTGGCATTAGCTATGCATTTGTAGCAGTTTTGCATATTTCATAATAATTTATCAATATTGCTTATTATCTGCTTGCAGAAATGTATTTTTACATCTAATGACATGGTTTAGTCAGTAGCAATTAAATGAGCTACTTACTTGATTTACTATTTAATTACATTAATCCTCTGATTACTTATTTAACCGTGGAGCTGAATAGCCTCGCTCTTGTATTGTTTCTAACAATTTTCTTAGCTGAAGGTGCATGGTGCGCATTGGTAGATATGTAGAGAAGAAATGGTTTGTCTTTATTAGATTGTTTGTGAATATAATTGATAGCTTCATCAAACCAGGTGTCAGTAACAAACCCTTGATACTATAAACACCTCTTTTGAATAATTATCTGGTAGTGCAGATCCAAGTAATCTATTCATTTAATAGCAACATATTATCTATAAATATTACATTCTCTCTATATCTTTACATATAATGTACACGCATATACTAAAAGTCTAGATATTCCTTAAGTTAGCAAATCTTGCTAAATATGCATTATACTTAATAGATGACATTGTTCGTATTTGTACATAATTTCTAATGATATCAACACTTACCGATTAACTACCATATGATTTTGACCAATTCAAGAACATTCAAACTTCTTATTCAAAACAACAACAATCAATATTCTTGAAGCCTATTATTTTATATTAAAACAAACATATGGTATGATTTCTGTTATTAATAGTTGTTAATGTATGTATTTACTCTAAAATACGATTGTCTTTGACACTGAACTGTTGCTGACACTTTCAAAAAATAGAGAATTAAATGAGCAATAAAACCTATCTGATTAAAAATACCATTAACGGTATGCTAAAACTTATTGAAGAGTTGCCCGATGGGCAAATCATAATGCAGAATGATATAGAACTTACTCGGCTTTTAAATATAAGTAGAACCACTGTCAGAGCATGTGTAGATCACTTGATTGAAATGGATATAATTAAAAGAGACGGTCCATCAAAAGTAGTATTGCGTCAACCAACTGAAGATGATTATTTTGAAATTTCTGACCAAGAATCAACCAAAGAAATTGTCATAGAGAAATATTTTCTTGATCTAATCAATACTGGCAAATTACTACCTGGTGATAAATTTTCAGAATTAGAACTCGCACAAAACTCAGGTTGTACTACCAATACAGTACGTGAATTTTTAATCAAATTTTCAAATTATGGTCTGATAAACAAAACGCCTAGAGCTCGATGGGAGATGGTTACTTTTGATGAGCAGTTTGCCCGGGAATTAATTTCATTTCGTCAAATGGTAGAAATGAATTCCATGTCTGAGCTTCTGAAGTTAAGTGACAGCGATCCCATTTGGAAAGAATTTGAAGATTTATTAGATAAACATATTGCAGTGCAAAAAGATATTGAAAATAGTTATCTTGAATTCCCTGATCTGGATCGAGCTCTTCATTTACTCATTCAGGATGCCTCTAAAAATCGATTCGCCAGACAATTTTTTGAAATAGCTTCTTTTATTTGTCACTACCATTATCAATGGGATAAACAAGGTGAATTTGAACGTATTAGAGAAGCTGTAGATCAACACATTGATATCCTCAATAATCTGGTTACCAGAAATGTATCAGGTTCAATTATGAGTTTAGAGAAACATCTTAAAACTGCGAGACAAACTCTGATGCGTAGTGTCCATGGTCTGGAAGAGTAGTGTTGAATTTTAATCATGACTTCCAGCAACGAACCGCAACAACGCAACTACCCAGCAAAACCTAAACAGGTTTATCTCTATGGCACCTGCCTAGCCGACAGCCTTTTTCCAGACTCAGGAATAGATGCTATTGAATTTCTTGAGCTTCAGGGTATTGAGGTTATCTATCCTGATGGGCAAACCTGCTGTGGTCAGCCTGCTTACAGTTCCGGTTATCAGGATGAAGCAAGGACTGTCGCTCTTGCTCAAGTTACTCAATTTCCGCTAGATATACCCATTGTGATCATATCCGGTTCCTGTGGTGGTATGATGCACCATCATTATCCAGAGCTATTGAAAGGTGAACCCGGTATTGAACAATTCTGTGAGCGGATTTTTGAATTTACAGAATTTTTGGTGAATGTATTAAAAATAAAGCTCAACGATAAAGGTGAACCTGAAAAAATTGCCCTCCATACCTCCTGTGCTGCCCGTCGTGAAATGGATGTACATATCACTGGTCGTGCTCTGATTGAGCAATTGGAAAATGTTGAGTTGGTAACTCATCAGTATGAAAGTGAATGTTGTGGTTTCGGTGGTACCTTCTCGATTAAACATGGCGATATATCTGCGGCCATGGTCTCTGACAAAACAAAATATTTGATTGAAGCCGATGTGGTGCGATATATCAGTGCCGATTGGGGATGTATGCTGAATATTAATGGTGCACTTGAATACCAAAAACAATCATTCTCAGGTGAACATATTGCTAGCTATCTATTACATCGTACGAAAGAACGTACGAAAGAAAGAGAGCAATAACCGTGTCAGCTCAACAAAGCGATACTAATGAAAGCAAATATGCTGTATCAGCAAGGAAATTTCACAGTAATGTTAAAAGAGATCTCAATGATGATGAATTGAGAAATAACTTTCGTGGTGCCATGGATTACTTAATGGATAAACGCAAAAGTGCTTTTGACGATAGCGATGAGCTGGCGACACTAAGAAAACAATGTAAATTAATAAAGCAACGCTGCTTGTTAAAGCTACCCTACTTACTTGAGCAACTCGAAGAAAAATTACTCAGCAATGGTATTAAGGTGCACTGGGCAGAAACGATTAATGATGCCAATGAAATCATAGCTCAGTTAATCGCTGAAAAAAATGGCAAGACTGTGGTCAAAGGCAAGTCTATGGTTTCAGAAGAAACGGCTCTCAACGATTATCTTGAAGCTAGGGATATTGAATGTCTAGAGTCTGATATGGGCGAATATATTGTGCAATTGGCACATCAACATCCATCACATATTATCATGCCGGCAATCCATCAAAACAAAAAACAGGTTGCCGATTTATTTGTTAAAAAAATTGAGGGGTTTGAACATACTACCGATGTGGACAAACTGATCGGAGAAGGTCGAAGGGTATTGCGTGAAAAGTTTTGCAATGCCGATGTTGGTATCAGTGGCGTTAATTTTGCTATTGCAGAAACTGGCACTCTCTGCCTAGTTGAAAACGAAGGTAATGGTCGCATGTGCACAACCGTACCTAACTTACATATTGCTATTACTGGCATAGAAAAAGTGGTTGAATTTCTTGACGATGTACCGCCACTTTTAAGCTTATTGACACGCAGCGCCACCGGACAAATTATCTCGACCTACTTCAATATGATTTCATCACCCAGAAAAGATGGTGAAAAAGATGGTCCTGAAGAGGTCCATTTAGTTTTATTGGATAATGGCCGCAGTCAGGCATTTGCTGATCCAGAGTTACGCCAGACTTTACAATGCATTCGCTGTGGCGCCTGTATGAACCACTGCCCTGTTTACACACGCATTGGCGGTCATGCTTATGGCACTGTTTACCCGGGACCTATTGGCAAAATTGTATCACCTCATATGTTGGGTTTAGAGGCCACCAAAGATCTACCTACCGCCTCGACATTATGTGGAGCCTGTGCTGAAGTATGTCCTGTTGAAATCCCTATACCCAAATTATTGATACGACTACGTAAAGAAAGTGTGGAAACTAAACACAGCGGCAATAAAGTAATGAAAGGTGAAGGCAGTGGCCGCAAAAAAAGCGAGGCACTTATTTGGAAAGGCTGGAGTCTGATCCATCGACACCCAGTTCTTTACAAAACATTTATCTGGATAGCCTGCCGTTTTAGAGGACTTTTGCCTAATAGACTTGGCAACTGGACTACAGTTCGAACTGCTCCAAAACTTGCACCGAAAACATTACATGAACGTATTAAAGAGCGTCGCTCCAAAACAAAAAATACGGATGGCAACTAATGTCAAACAATTATAAACAACAAAGCAGAGCGGCGAGAAACAACATTCTTGGCAAACTTAAAAAGCAAGTTGTAGGAGCCAACTACGACAAGTTACCCAAAGAACATAGCTATCACTATCCACAATTGTCAAAAGCCGAACAGTTAGCTCAGTTTATAGGCCATCTAGAGGCAAACCATGCTGAGGTGATCCAGCTGGCCAATGCTGAAATTCCACAAGTAGTAAGCAATCTATTGAAACTTAGGGGTATTACAAAATTACTATACGGACTGGCTGCGCCACACTCAGCACAGATGGAAACATTAGATGAAGATATTGAAATTGAAGTCTATGACTTTGAACTTAAGGAGAATAAAGAAAAACTATTTAATGAAGTTCCAGCTAGTATAACAAGTTCCCGTGCAGCCATTGCCGCTACAGGTACAATTGTATTATGGCCAACGATTACAGAGCCTAGAGCCCTTTCACTAGTTTCTCCTATTCATATTGTTATCGTCGATGCTTTGCAGCTTTATGCCGACTTCTCAACTCTGATTGAAATTGAGAGCTGGCAGGATAAGTTACCCACTAATGCCTTACTGATCTCCGGGCCATCTAAAACGGCAGATATTCAACAAAC
>JAAGZM010000714.1 GCA_024206355.1 Gammaproteobacteria bacterium
AGATCCACTGATTTTATAATCACCACGAAGAGCAAGGCTATTATTTTTATAGCCATCATCGTCTGGTTCAGCGCCAATATAAGCATCAAAACCATCTGTTTCTTGATGGCTAACGGTTAAGGTATTGGAGAAACTATCATTACCAAACCCAATTGACGTATCGAGGTTTTTTGTAGCATCACTTCCAAATGTTAAGGCAACTCTATGCTCGCCTGACCGATATCGGCGGGTAAATATTTGTATAACCCCTCCGATGGCATCGCTACCCCATAAAGCTGCCCTTGGACCCTTTACAATTTCTATACGTTCAATTTGAGGAATCGCAATATTAGCGATTGACTTTCCACCAAATGTTGCAGAGCCGACTTTTACTCCATCGATTAAAATGAGCAGATGTTTAGAATTTGTGCCTCTAGAAAATATAGAAGTGTCCTGTCCAGGACCGCCTTTTCGAACCACATCGATACCTGCAATATTTACTAATAAATCGACAAAGGATTGAGGTTGTAGTCTCTCGATATCTTCTCGATTGATTACTTCTACATCGGTTAAGGTATCGTTAATATCTTGCTCCATTTGATTTGCCGTAACGACAATAACTTCATCTGCTTCGACAGCTAATGTTGATATTGAATGTGAAAGAGCAATGGATACTGCAATAGATTGAATTGTTCTTGTGAATAAAATAGATTGTTTCATTTCTGTTTATGCCTTTAAAAACGACGCCCGCCGCGTCAATTACAAATGGGGTAACGGTTTTATCCCCTTGGTTGAGTTTAAGTTAAGCTGGTATCCGGACTTGATGAGTAACCTATCACGCTACATCATTTCACCGTTGCGGGGGCAGTGTCAGACTTTAACTGACTTCCCAATTTCTATTCGATCCTTATTCGAATACTTAACTTGCTATTTACATCCTTGTAGGTGTTACTTAGTTCCTTAATTCTTTTTATGGTTATCTTGCGCTATTAATTGCCACACATAGACTTTCTAATCCTTCAACAGCTCGAGGACCAAATCGGTTGATTAGATCGCCATCAAGAACTCTGATCATTTTATTTTTCACGGCATCTATATTTTTCCATTTATGCCAAATTTGTGTTTTTTCCCATGTCTTTGCTGAGTGATATGGAATTAAAATAACCTCAGGGTTTTTACTGAGTACATCTTCCAAAGACACAGTAGGATAGGTTGTAGATGCATCGTGAAAAACATTAATGCCATTGCAATCATTGATCAGTGATTCATTCCAATTATTAGGGCCGATTGTGCGCAGAGGATCATGCCAGAGTTGATAAAACACTCGAACTTTTGAATATTGTTGA
>JAAGZM010000715.1 GCA_024206355.1 Gammaproteobacteria bacterium
AATTTGATCATCAGCCTTTACTTCGCCAGTCTTGTCAGCAGGCCCTTTAGGTACTAGACGTACAATTTTAGTATAAACGTCTTCAGACTGAAGCACAGCGCCTATACCATCAAGTGACAGTTTCATGTCGATATCAAAGTTTTCCGCCGCTCGAGGAGAGAAATAGTTTGTGTGAGGCTCTACAGTTTGAGCCACAGAATTCATAAAGTACCAGAATACATCCTGACTTTTTGACTGTGCCATGCGACGCATTGAAGCTTTGTATCGTTTGGTCAGTAAATCTTTGATTTCAGATGTCTCTTTACCAGCTAACTTGAGATTTAAAACATCGTTTTTAATTCGCTTACGCCAAATATCATCGAGTTCTTTATCTGATCCTGCCCAATCCGATTCAGTGCGATCATAGAAGTACTCTTCATCAATTGTAAAATCAAAAGGTTTGTCCAGTAGGGCTAAAGCAAATTGATAGCGCTCAACCCATCGTATTAAGAATTGATTGAATATCGTATATGCAGGGCTTACATCCCCTACTCTAAGCGCATTATCAATTTCAAAACGGTATTTCTCAAAGGTTTTAAGATCGCTGCCAATTAAGTAGTTTTTATTCGCATCTAGCCGCTCAAGAAAAGCATCAAATACCTGTTCAGAGAAATTATTATCAATCAGAGGCTTTCTGTAATGGTAATTCACAAGTAATCGAGTTATTTGTGTGCTTGCTTGTGGATGATGCTCATCAGGTGAAAATTGTGGAATTTTCCCTGCATTTAGCTCTTCAAGTAATTTCTTTTGTTCAGTGACATCAACTTTTGCACTGATCGTAGAGGTGAATAGCGCAATCGCGATGACACCAATAAATGAAGTTTTTCTTACCAATTGCCAGTTAATAATCTGCTGCATATGAACACTTAACCTCTTACAAACACTAGAATATTGTTTTCAATACCTAAATTTGACAGGCTTTTATTAAGATGACAAGGCAAAATGTAATAAAATTGGCAATTTTACCCACAGAAGACTGTAAGAGAGTGTGAATGTATTGAGTAAATGACTAATTTTATACCAGTTACCGAAGTGTGATGGGTATAATACTCATATAATTAATAAAAGGTTATCGCAATGGGACTTAGGTCATATATCGCCAGCAAATTGACCATTTGGTTAAATATAGAAACGCCTCCACCTTCTTTTCCAATGGAAGATTTTGAGCAGTTATCTTTTGAAGTACGTCCTGGGGATATTTTGCTTGTAAAAGGTCGAACGAGAGTTGCTGAAGTGATTAAATCAATTACCCAAAGCTCTTGGTCCCATGCAACCATTTATATTGGTAGATTACCCGACATTGAAGATCCGATGTTAAGGGAACTTGTTTTACAGCATTATCAAGGACCTAAAGATAAACATCTAATAATAGAAGGGTTGCTCGGTAAAGGGACCGTTGTTAGTGACTTAGATAGTTACGCAAAGGATCATTTGCGTATCTGTCGTCCTTCTAAATTATCAAAAGCAGATGCTCAACGTATTGTTGCTTTTTTAATCGCACATCTTGGTGATGAATATGATCTGAGACAGTTGCTTGATTTGGCACGATTCTTATTTCCTTGGGCAATATTACCTCGCCGGTGGCGCTCTACATTATTCAGTCGTAATGTAGGCGACAGTACAAAAGCTGTTTGTTCGTCAATTATTGCAGAAGCATTTCATCGTGTTAAATATCCTGTTTTGCCGGTATTCAAGTATGATAGTAAGATGAATGTACGATTTGTAAAACGAAATCCAAGACTGTTCACACCTGCTGATTTTGATATGTCACCCTATTTTGACATCATTAAAAATCCTATTTATGGAGAAACAGGTCGAGGCAGTTACCGTGATCT
>JAAGZM010000716.1 GCA_024206355.1 Gammaproteobacteria bacterium
CCACAGGGAATTAATACTGGATACGATCCACGATACGTCCCAATACGCGAATAATAAAGCTGAACTATCTCACCAACCAACGCGAGTAAGAGAACGAGGGATGCGTAAGTTTAAATCAGTGATTCAAGCACAGCGATTTTTAAGTGCTCACGCTGAAGTCTATAATTTATTTAACCTGGGACGGCATTTACTATCAGCCAAGAATTATAGAATGTTCAGAGATCGTGCCTTTGTGTACCCAAAACATTCCCTGCGGTCATGGGGCAAGCTTTCTTGGGAAAAGATTGGCTGGCTTGTTTAGATTTTCGGGTGTATTCGGTATCTCCGTGCCAGATAATCGGCGTGAACTCTTGATTATTGGATCTGGTTATCTGGAAATATAGCTTTTATACTTCTTACCTTGAATGAATTACAATCCTGTGTTATCGATATACAGTTAGTCGTACTGTTTGATTTTTTTACTAAATGTGATTTGGAGCGTATTTTGAATATAAATATAGTGTGTAAAAACTTGGTATCGTTGTTGCTGATTATTCCGGCGTTAGCATTTGCAGGTGCACCGGACTTTGAAAACGGAAAGTGGGTAAATAATTTATCGTATAATAGTGGAAACACCTTTTCGGAGGGCTCAGGATAC
>JAAGZM010000717.1 GCA_024206355.1 Gammaproteobacteria bacterium
GCTTCTGCAATCGGCATTGAGCGGTCATTGATATAGCAGTAAATGAATGAGAACATGCGAGAACATTTGGCGGCATATCACAATATTCGAGCAAGCAGCATATGTCAGTATTCGTGCCAGCCACATAATCACCTGTTAGCGTTCATCTATGAATCTAAAAACTTCCGTTTCTATTATTTTATTTGGCCTATTTTGGATTTGTACGGCTCAATCAAATACTGACTATCTTAGTTATCACGCAGAAACAATAGAAATTCACAACAGCCCAATAAAGTATCATCAAGATCAATCAGACCCTTACAATCTGGGAGTAAGGTATAGAGCTGTTATTGGTATAGCAGAAATCTACTATTTTTTAATCGTCGAAAAACACATAGTTGGTGACGAGGGTTCATTTGACTTCCATTCCTATAAATCAGTAAAAGCTGGATCAAAGTCTGAAATAAAATTCATTAAATGGCAGTCACCAACAACCTTTCTCATCGAGCAAGAAGGAAAGGAAAAACTCGTTGTAATAAAAAATGATGGTAGTGCGACTATCAAATAGAACGCTAACAAGCGCATCAACGAATTATGGTGGCAGTTTACTTATTTCATTGCTGTTATGATTAAGAGATAAATTAACTGTCACCTTATCTCGCCATAGGAGCCCTATGAATTTACTTGATGAAAGAGTTCTATTTTCAGAAGTCTTGGATTCAAACCAGAAACTTGTCTCAATCTCAGCTAACCATGAGAAACTGCTCTTAGATCACGAAGTAGATCTAGGTTATGAAAATGA
>JAAGZM010000718.1 GCA_024206355.1 Gammaproteobacteria bacterium
ATATGCGCATAATATATATTATGTTAAATAGAGTTTATATCAATCTAAATATTTTTGATAAGAATAGATATAGAGATAATTCCCTCTTGGGATATTTAGAATGTTTGCACGTGAATAAAGTTACGTATAAATTAAGTAACATGGTAACTATTAATATAGAAATGATAGAAAATCACAAAGTTGACAAACTAAAGGAATATTTGTTAACCCTGTTCTGAATAAACTACTTACTGCTTTTCTTCTGATAGCGGCTGCAAGTATTTTATATAATTTGTTATCAGGCTAATCTCCTACTCGACAACTTAAGCGTTAAAGTCTATTCTGAACTAATTATTAACAATAATACTAAGGTTCAGATGAAAAATAAAATAACACGTCGGGATTTTCTCAATGGTACTCAGATAGCTATCGGTGCCTCACTCATGTCACCAGCCTTAAATATATTAGGTGGTAATGCAAATCAGTTCTCTTTACCTAACAGTTACTATCCACCAGCCAAAACAGGCCTTCGTGGTAGCCATAAAGGTTCTTGGGAAACAATGCATGCTAGAGTTTTTGGGGAAAAATGGGAGAAATCTAAGCCTGAAGAAATCTACGATCTTGTTATTGTTGGAGCGGGGATCAGTGGCCTATCAGCCGCTCATTTCTATAGAAAACACAAACCAGATGCCAAAATTTTGATTTTAGACAACCATGATGACTTTGGTGGGCACGCTAAACGCAACGAATTCAGCATCAATGGTGGCATTCGTACCACTTATGGAGGTACTGAGTCAATTGATACACCCTCCTCTTACAGTAATGTAGCCAAGGAGCTTTTAGTAGACATTGGTATTGATGTACAAAAATTTTATAAAGCTTTCCATCAAGAACTTTATCCTGGGATGGGTTTAAGTAAAAGTATCGTTTTTGATAAGGAGACCTTCGGTGAGCAAAAAATTGTTGTAGGCTATAATAAATTACCTTGGGAAGAGTTTATAAAACAAACGCCTTTAACTTCAAAAGCTAAAAAAGATTTTTTAAGACTCTGGACAGAAAAAAAAGATTATTTACCGCATCTTTCTAAAGTTGAAAAATTTGAGCTATTGAAAAATATGAGTTATAACAGCTTCTTACGTGACATAGTTAAAGTAGATAATCAAGTGTTAGAAATATTCAGGCGCTGGGGAATGAGCTTTTGGTGTGTAGGAAGTGATGAAATTCCAGCAACTGCAGTGCAAAGTTATGACGGCGGTATGCCAGGACTGAATGAAACGCTAAAGCGAGATGGACATCGTGGCGATGAACCATATATATTCCATTTTCCTGATGGAAATGCTTCAGTAGCTCGTCTTATTGTTCGTTCATTGATACCCAGTGCTGTATCTGGTAGTACTATGGAAGATATAGTGACTACTAAGATTGATTATTCAAAACTTGATCAATCGTATTCAGATACAAAAATTCGACTCAACAGTACCGTAGTTAATGTAGAACATACTTCTAATGAAAAGCATGTGGATATCACATTTGTGCGCAATGGCCGTACTCACACAGTTCGTTCAAGCCAATGCATCATGGCCTGCTATAATGGCGCTATCCCCTATCTTTGCTCTGAACTGCCAAAAGCTCAAAAAGATGGGTTAGCTTATGGTGTTAAAGCTCCTTTAACTTATACCAAGGTACTCATTAAAAACTGGCGTTCTTTTGCCGAACTAGGCACAGACTTTGTATATTATACCAATGGCTTCCATAAACAGGTTGAACTTGATTACCCAGTTTCTATTGGTGATTATAAATTCGGTAAATCTCCTAACGACCCAATGGTACTTCATATGTGCCATGTGCCCTACTTTGCTGATATTCAAGGCCCTGATCAGTGGCGTGCAGGTCGAAATTCACTTATGCAAACATCTTTTCAGACCTTTGAGGATCATGTCAAAGATCAACTTGATCAGGCCTTATCAAGCACTGGCTTCGACTCTGAAAAAGAAATTCAGGCTATAACCGTCAACCGATGGTCTCATGGCTATGCCTATAACCCTGATTTAATCTGGGAACCTAATTATAAGTCAGAGTCAGATAAACCTTGGGTCATTGGAAGACAGTCGTTTGGAAGAATTCACATTGCTAATTCTGATGCAGGAGCACAAGCCTCAACCAAAACAGCAATCAATCAAGCTTGGAGAGCTGTTCAAGAATC
>JAAGZM010000093.1 GCA_024206355.1 Gammaproteobacteria bacterium
TATCACCAATAAAAATCCCAATAAAACCGGACAACGCCAGCATTGATAAATCATCCATACGGATGGTTTGCCAGCCACCGTACGAGGCGGCAATTGCGGTCAGAATGACAAAGACAACAACTATTCTGATTCGATTGAAAGACACAGCACCCAATTGACGGGCCGGGCCAATGGAAATAAGAGAGCCGACAGCCCAAGCAAAAGCTGCACCAAAGGCGGCAATATCAGCAATCATCATTATTGGCTCTCTCTACGCTTTCGCCTTCAGTAAATAACTAAAGGTGCCAGATATGTTATTCAGGAACAATTTACAATACTACTAAAACTCAGTTGCAAATTGAAGAACTAATGAATCAATCTCATCTCGGATTTTTTAATCGCCTGCTCTAACCCTTCTGAATAACATTTTTTAGCTAACTCATCCTCTCCAAGCTCTTCGTAAGCTCTAGCAAGTTCTTGATATATTTCAGAGGAAGGCTTTAGTTCTATAGCTTGCTCAAGATAAGCTTTTGCTTTGCCCCAAAGCTTTTTATTTAAAGATAATCTTCCAGCTGATAGCAGCCAAGTTACATTACCCGTAAACTTTTTTCCCAGCCCTTCAACAAATGCCAACTGTTTAACGGCGTCTTCAGCTTTTACTTTTCCATAGAGATATAATAACTTTTCATCCTGATATTTACGGATCCCTGTATTCAGAATTTTCTCAGCCTCAAAGTCACCACCATTCTCTATTAAAAGTTCGGCATAACAACTCAACAATTTAACATTCTTTCGAATATCCTTTGGTATTTGCAACCAACGACTATGCAATGCTTCGATGCCACCATTGTTAGCATCTCTAATTAACAACCTTTCCCATGCAAGATACTGGTATTTTGTTAATTCATCTTCTGTCAAACAGGAGTTTTTTTTAAGTTCTGGAACTATATCTAAAAAGCGCTGCCAATCACCAAGATGACGGTAAAGTTTTTGTAGCAGCATTAAAACATGAGCATGCTTTGGTGCAATGTTTTTTAAATGTGTAAGGGATGCTAGAGCTTGCTCATATTGACCATGATTAAGTTGAAGTTGGGATTGTGTTAATCCAATAGCAATTTCTGCATTTGGCTCAACAAGGTGGGCTTGTCTAAGATAATCGTCTCGCCTAGCATCTTCTTTTTGTGCTTGCGCAGCCTGCGCAGCAGCTAAAAAGTTAATCAATTGAGTTTCCGAATTTGGTACTGCTGAAGTCAATAATTTTTCTGCATTTTTCCAATCACCTTCTGATAAAGCAATCATTCCTTTAATAGTGCTCAATCGAGCTCGTTTCCAACGCCGTCCACCACTCCAACTTTTTAATCGCCCTGCACTATTCCACATTCGAGCAAACAAATGATAAAGCAGTATAAAAAATAACAGCAAGATTATAAAGACAAAAACTGCCTGCCAAAGGCGAGTCTGTACCGTGTAATTACCTAAAGCAATGACTACAAAACCGGGAATATCTTTAATTAAAGGGCCAACCAGTAAACCAAAAATAACCGTGCTTAATAATATCCAGCGAAACCTCATTATTGTTCACCCAGTGTTTTTAAGTTCTCTACTGGAAGTTGTAGCTGTTTCTCCAATTGTCGAGCTAGCATTAGTCGGCTTTCTAGTGTTTTAGGTAAATCAACACTGACAGAAGTAGCATTCAATAAATCAATTTCATTAAGAAAAGCAATAACTATTGCATCTGATGTGTCGAAATACTCTGAGACCAAATTTTTAAGCTGAGTTAGAGAATGATGATATAGTTCTGAGTGCTGCCTTAAAGTGGCAAACTGTGTGGTTTGCAGTAACAACACCATATTAGTTAATAGCACAGTCTCTGTTTCCGGTGCCATTAAGGGAGTTATTGGTCGCCCATGATCTCTCACTTCAAACCATTTTACACTTAACTCTTTAAAGGTATTTTTCAAACTTTGTTGCCAATCAGTAACATCGGCAGAATCAGTTTGCCCAACATTTTCAACCATTTCTTCAGGTAACTGAAATGCCAAGACAGGTAAAGCTTTCAGTTGCGGAATAAGACTACTAATATGTATTGCTAAACCTGCAATATCAGCTCTCTTTACCAGCCGTAATGTTGCCATGTCCCTAGAAAGAGCTTCACGAATAGGTTGCAAGCTCGGATCATCCATTTGCATAATTCGTTCATCAGCGCTCACTAATAACACCAGTGCAGTAACATGATCTTTCTCAAGCAATAATCGATTACTTGCTATCCTCACAAGATAATCTGCTTCTGCAAGCAACCAATCACTTCGGTGCCTTCCTCCAACATCTTGGATCTGACGTCGAGTAGCAGCAAGATGATCTGACATCTCTTTAAGCTTCAGGCCATTGCTAGTCTTTTGTTGACCTAGGACCTGTTGTACTTTTGCTTGCAACTGAGTGAAATTATCATGAAGAGTTGTTGCTGATTGCCGTGCATGTAATTGACTGTTTTTTTCTGATTGCTCCAAACTGACCAGGCGCTCGGACATTTTCTCAAACTGCATGTAACCAAAATATCCAACAACACCAATAGCAACTAAGGCTGCTATGCTAATCAAACTAGTGAATACAGAAAAAAATGAATTACCATTTGATGATTTTACAGGTGCCAACTTTTGTTTAACCGACTCAACAACTGCATCATCTATTGCTTTTTCAATAGGGTCTTTAACATCATCTGCTTTAGATTCTATATCTAATTCTTTATCATCACTCATTATTTATCCTGAACGTCTACTAATTCCATTATCGCCGCTTGCATAACATCATTTGTTGCCGAATCTGCTACGATAACATTACTATATCCTAACAACAAAGCACTCTCTTTAATTCGCTGACTTGCAACAATTAGTGTCAGCCGATCTAAATTAAAACCCTTGCCTAAATTTAAATTTAAAGCATCCAAAGCATCAACACTTGCTATCGTAATAATGGCTTTTTGCTCTGTTGATAAAAAAGACTGCCAAGATGGATGCTTAATGATTGCTGAAACTCTGCAATAAGCCTCCAGATAATGGCAAGTAGCACCTCTTTTTGTCAACTGCTCAGCAAGGTATGTTCGGCCGCCTCTGCCTTTTACGATTAATATCTGCTGGCCTTTTATTGATTGCAACTCTGGTAATTCTAATAAACCTTCGCTGTTAAACTTCGAAGGGATCTTGACCTGTTCAAAACCTGCTGCTTTTAAATGGGATGCTGTACCTTGTCCAACAGCGATCACTTCATCAGGTAGTATGTCTTTTAAAACCTGGCTTTTTACTACACTGAATTTAACAGCATTGGGGCTTACGAAAATGGCCTGCTGAAAATCTTCAACAGGTAGTAAAATTTCTTCTGCTTTTATCTCCAGTGTTGGGATATGCCAACTTTCTACTTTGTTCTGTAGCAAAGCTTTAGTTAATTGCTCTCCGGATTTTCCAGATCGAGTAACTAACACTAATGACATTAGCCAAGATCTCCATCATCTTCATAGACTTCACGTAAAATCACATCTGCTCCTGCCGCCAAAAGTCTTTCAGCCAATTCAATACCGAGAGCTTTTGCATCATTTACCGAGCCTTGAACTTTTTCCTCTAAAATCTGCTCGCCACCAAGAGAGCCAACAAGACCTCTTATAATTAATTGGTCACCTGATATCTCCGCGAAACCGCCGATCGGTACCTGACAACCTCCTTGTAAATGACTATTCATTGCACGCTCAGCAGTAACTCGAATTTCAGTATTATTATCATTCAATACAGCTAGCAGTGCCTTTGTCCTTTCATCATCAAGTCGACACTCAATGCCTACTGCCCCTTGCCCCGCCGCAGGCAGTATAATGTCCGGCTCTATAAATGACGCTATTCTTTCAGCTAATTTCAGTCTTATTAAGCCTGCAGAAGCCAAAATAATGGCATCATATTGACCTTCATCCAACTTACCTAAGCGCGAACCCACGTTTCCTCGAAGATCTTTAACCTGTAGATCAGGGCGTTGTGCTTTTAGCTGACAGGATCGACGTAAACTCGATGTGCCCACAACAGCGCCCTCTGGCAAATCATCCAAAGCCTTGTATGTATTACTCACAAAAGCATCTCTAGGATCTTCTCTTTCTGCGATAACAGTAAGCCCTAGGCCTTCTGGAAATTCCATTGGAACATCTTTCATTGAATGCACTGCAATATCTGCTCTTCCATCAAGCATTGCAACTTCCAACTCTTTAACAAAAAGTCCTTTACCGCCTACCTTTGCCAATGGTGTATCAAGGATACGATCACCTTTTGTCGACATAGGTACTAACTCAACGACAAGTGAGTCATGGGCAGCTTCTAAGGTATCTTTCACAAAATTTGCTTGCCATAAAGCAAGTGGACTTTTTCTTGTGGCTATTCTGATTACTTCTAACATTAATTAAATCTTACCTGAACTGAAATTTATAATGTTTATCATACCCTTGATAGAGGAAATCGCATAGCGTATAAGAGCAGTATATCGATAGATTAAGGGCTAAAGGTGCTTAACAACCTTGCGAACCTGTGCTGTATGACGACGACTTACTTCCAAGCTTTGCTCAATACCTCTGAAAGAAACATGCCAGTGACCTTGTTGATTTTTAGAAAAACCACCCAAGTGACCCTTTGCCACCAATGCATTTCGATGGATCCTTAAAAAGGTTTCTGAAAACTCACCTTCAAGGCTATTCAGAGACTCATCAAGCAGTAACTCGCCCTCTTTATGTCGAACCATCACGTATTTGTGCTCTGCATGGAAATAGTAAATGTCTTTTACTGGTACAAGTACTATGCTCCCTTTTACTCTTGCACTGATATATTTTCTTATATTACCAGCTGGATCATTTTTATCAATCTCTGACAATTTAGAAAGTACAGATCGACTTGCTGAATTGATCGTCTTTTGTAATTTTTCAGCTCGTACAGGCTTAACCAAATAGCCAATGGCATGAACATCAAATGCTTCTAATGCATATTCATTGAATGCAGTAGTAAATATAATTGCCGGAGGATTTTCCATTAAATCTAGATGCCGTGCAGCTTCAAGCCCATCCATTCCAGGCATTCGAATATCCATTAATAACAGATCCGGTGTTAATTTTTCTGTTTTCTCAAGCGCATCTCTACCATTCACCGCTTCACCAACCACCTCACAATTTGGCAGTTCTTTTAGCAAATACCTTAATCTCTGCCTTGCTAATGGCTCATCATCAACAATTAATATTTTCATTGTATCACCTCACAAGGAAGAACCAATGTCACGATACATTGAGATTCTTTAATCTGCATATCAAGGCTAGCTTCATCTTGATATAGCATCTGTAGTCTTTCCCTAATATTACCAACAGCAATATTGTTGCCACTGTTTTTACTTATGCTAATTTCAGATAGAGGGTTTTCGATAGTAATATTGCAATAACCATTGGCAATGGTTATATCTATACAGATTAAACCACCCTCAACAAGTGGTTGAATCCCGTGATATATTGCATTTTCAATTAGAGGCTGTAGCGTTAAAGGTGGAATACTGACTGAATTAATAGATTCAGGAATTTGCCATTGGCTCTTTAACCTATCCCCTAGCCTAAGCTGTTCAATATCAAGATAATGTTTACATAAATCGATTTCCGAGCTTAAACTTACTTGGCTACGATACTCTGCAAGGCTTGCTCTAAATAAATCCGAGAGATCTTCAATAACCTTTTCCGCCAATTTAGGGTTAGTTGGGATCAGCCCAGCAATAATGTTCATGCTATTAAACAAAAAATGTGGTTGAATTCGAGCTTGCAACGCCTGCAACTTTGCATCAGCAGCAATAACAATACGTTTTCTGTATTGTGCTTGTAGGTAAAAAAATCGAAGCACAAATGCTGCTAGAATAGAAGCTATTAATAAATTTCCAATTAATCTCGGCTCTTCAAGAAGATGTATTGATATACGACCTAGTATCCAACCTTCAATCCAAATTGCACCAACTGAGACAAAAAAGGTAACTATTAGCACCATAAAATAACCAATAATACCGGCTGGTAGATCTGATAAACGACTAAGTACTGGACGGGACATACATAACAATGCGGTACTCAACAAGGCAATCCATTGAATAATAA
>JAAGZM010000719.1 GCA_024206355.1 Gammaproteobacteria bacterium
TGGGTACCATTGGCGGATAGTTTCATAACTTATAGTGATACCACGAGCAGCTAGTAATTCCTCGATATCGCGGAAGCTGAGAGTGAATCGGAAATATAACCATACTGTGTGGCTTATTATTTGGGATGGGAAGCGATAACCAGAGTACATGCTTGTATTTTTCATACTCAGATTATCTCATAATTTGGAATGTTGGTGACAGATAACTTGACAGTACCTAATCTTGTATAGATTGTTAGTAGGCATGCAAATTTGAGCAATAGTGGGTCAAATTTACATGCTAACTGACACTCAATGAGAGTTAACCAACTTAATTAAGATAACCATCTTCATTAAATCGTCAACCAACTTCATTAAAGATCCTCAACACTCTATGCGTATTCTCCGGCAGCATTGCCAGACGCCCAAGCCCACTGAAAATTAAATCCACCGAGATGTCCTGTGACATCAATCACTTCTCCAGCAAAAAATAAACCTTTAACAGTTTTACTTTCCATTGTTTTTGAGGACAACTGCTCTGGATCGACACCTCCCAAAGTCACTTCTGCTGTTTTATATCCTTCGGTGTCGGCGGGTCGAAATTGCCAACTTGAAAAATGCTGCGCGATAGTTTCGAGTTCTAAATAACTGTAATCAGCAAGATTTTTTATCGGACACCATAAATTAACAAGATGTTGTGCTAATCGTTTTGGTAAAAACTCTGATATTAAGGTTACAAGACCAATCTTCGGCCTTAATCTTTGCTGCTCTTTCAAATGCTCTAATAGCTCAAGCTGAGGAATTAAGTCTATCTGCACCACATCACCTGGTTTCCAATAGCTGGATATTTGCAAGATAGCGGGGCCACTTAAACCTTTGTGAGTAAACAATAGGCTTTCACTAAATACCTGACCATTAGCTTCAACTGTCACATCTGTTGCAATACCTGCAAGGCCATCAAACTGCTGTAACTGCTTTGGACTAAAGACAAAAGGTACTAAAGCTGGTTGTGGTTTAAAAATGGATAATCCAAACTGCCTAGCAATTTCATAACCAAAACCCGTTGCTCCCATTGTTGGTATTGATAAGCCTCCTGTTGCGATCACAAGCGATTCACACTGGACACTACCAATAGTCGTAGTCAGCTCAAATCTGTCAGCACCTTTCTTTACCTCTGTAATTTGGCAATGGTTGCGAATATTGACAGCCACAGCTTGTGCTTCAGCTACTAACATTTGTACAATATCACTAGCCTTATTATCACAGAATAGTTGCCCTAGTTTCTTTTCATGGTAAGCAATATTATGCTGCTCGACCATTGAAATAAAATCCCACTGATTAAAACGACTTAGAGCAGATTTACAGAAGTGGGGGTTATGAGAAATAAAGTTTTCATCATCACAATAAAGGTTTGTAAAGTTACAACGCCCACCACCGGACATTAGAATTTTTTTTCCAACTTTATTGGCATGATCCAAAAGTAATACATTTCTACAGCGTTTGCCAGCAGTAATAGCGCACATTAAACCGGCTGCCCCTGCACCAATGATAACGACATCAGCAGAGAGGTGTTGATTAATCGTTTGACTGTTCATCTAATTGAAGTCTTTTTATGGTACTACCAGCACGAACAATTATTTCATCAAACGTCTCTACAGGCCTGATCCACATCTCACGTTGGCCATATAAGGAATGATAA
>JAAGZM010000016.1 GCA_024206355.1 Gammaproteobacteria bacterium
AGGGTATTTCTCTCACATAAAACTGATCAAATATAGCCTACCTATCAAGACGATTACCTACAGATCAAAAACAAAAAAACAAATACCATTCACCTTTATTTAGAATAAAACGGAAGATAGATGACGAAGTCACTAGCGGTAATTTACAGTCGAGCTTGCTTTGGTATTAATGCCCCTTTAGTAACGGTTGAAGTTCATCTCTCTAATGGCCTTCCTTCAATGTCGATCGTTGGACTCGCATCTGCTGAAGTTAAAGAAAGCAAAGAGCGGGTTAGAAGTGCCATTTTAAATTCAGGTTTTGAATTTCCAGCTAACAGAATCATTATTAATCTTGGCCCTGCTGATCTTCCAAAATCAGGAGGTCGTTTTGATCTTTCAATAGCACTAGGAGTTCTAATTGCATCTGAACAATTAGAGCGAAAATTGATTTCAAAAATGGAAGTTATTGGAGAACTGGCTCTTAATGGTGATTTACGACCAGTAAACGGTGTGTTGACAGCTACGCTTGCTGCAATTGAAAATAATAATAGTATTTTGTTACCATTAGAAAATGCTAAAGAGGCGGCATTATCAAGAGAAAGTAATATTTATTGTGCATCGAATTTATTACAGGTTTGTGTAGGGTTGGTAGATAAAGAGTTATTAGCATATGCAGGAGCAAATGATATTGATGAGTCAGTTGAAGCAATATCGGACATTGCTGAGATAAGGGGAAATCAACATGCAAAGCGTGCATTATTAATTTCTGCAGCGGCTGGGCACAATATCCTTTTCTCTGGGAGTCCTGGTTCAGGAAAAACCATGCTTGCTCGATGTTTACCAGGAATTTTAGACAGGATGTCATTATCTGATGCAATGGAGGTAGCAGCAATTGAGTCCATTGCAAAAGAAGGTTTTGTACAGCAAAATTGGCGACGAAGACGATTTAGGTCACCTCATCATAATTGTTCTGTGGCTTCGATTACTGGAGGAGGACGTTTACCTGTTCCAGGTGAAATGTCGTTAGCACATAACGGTATTTTATTTTTTGATGAGCTTCCTGAGTTTCCGAGATCGGTGTTAGAAAGTTTAAGGCAGCCTCTTGAAGATGGGCAGTTAACTATTTCCAGAGCAGAGTGGAAAGTTAATTTTCCTGCTGATTTTCAGTTTGTTGCAGCAATGAATCCTTGCCCTTGTGGATATTTTGCCAGTGAAGACAGAGAGTGTCACTGCTCAAAAACAAAAATCATGCAGTATCTTGGACGATTGTCAGGACCTCTATTAGATCGTATCGATATACAGGTAATGGTGAATGATCCTAAAATTTCGCTCGTTGATTTACCAAATTCGAAAAGAGTTTCTAGTGATGACTATAGTGTTCAAATTAGAAACTGTCGGGAAATGCAAATTAGTCGGCAAGGGTTGCTCAATAGTAATCTCTCAGCAGAATTACTGCTTGAACTTAGCGTGCTAAAAAGTCGTAGTAAAGCAACGTTTAATAAAGCGATAAAACACTATAAGCTTTCTATAAGAGCCCAGCAAAAAATCCTTAGGGTGGCGAGAACAATATCTGATTTAGAATGTTCTAAAGAAATTAAAGAATCAGCAATTCTAGAGGCTGTATCCTATCGAGCTTTTGATCAACTTCTAAATAAAGCAAGAAGCTTTATTTAGAAGTTGATGTTTTACTCCACTTAAAGACAGGTAAATGTTAGTATTACGCTGATAAAATCAGAATAATAGGATGGCAATAAAGTGCTAAACACAGTTGGAAACACTCCTCTTGTAAAACTTATAAAAATTAATCAATTTCCGAATATTGATATTTTTGTAAAGCTTGAGTTTTTAAACCCCAGTGGCAGTATTAAAGATCGTATTGTTCAATATATTATTGATGATGCTGAAAAGTCCGGTGAGTTAAAGCCTGGTGGCGTTATTGTCGAAAATACCTCGGGAAATACTGGTGCTGCAGTTGCGATGAATGCTGCTATCCGTGGCTATAAAGCTATTCTGACAATGCCAGATAAAGTAAGCAAAGAAAAACAAGATGCACTAAAAGCCTATGGTGCCAAAGTTGTTGTTACTCCAACTTCTGCTGCTCCTGATTCTCCTGAGCATTATGTGAATACTGCTAGAAGAATAGCTGCTGAAACTCCAAATAGTTTTATGATTAATCAGTATGACAATAAGAAAAATCCGTTAGCTCACTATTTATCAACTGGTCCAGAGATCTGGGAGCAAACCAAAGGAGCTGTTACTCATTTTGTAGCTTCTGGTAGTACCGGTGGCACGGTAACAGGCATTAGTAAATATCTGAAAGAGCAAAATCCAGAAGTTTTTACTTTGTTAGCAGATCCGGTAGGTTCAATTTATTATAAATATTTTAAAACCGGTGAAATTGATAACGATGAAATTGGCACTTATCAGGTAGAGGGTGTTGGTGAAGATCATATTGCAAAAGCAATGGATTTTTCACAAGTTGATGACATGATCCAGTTTACTGATCAGGATGCTTTTTCGATGGCTAGATTATTAGCTAGAGAAGAAGGTGTTTTTGGTGGAGGTACAGGCGGCGCGAATGTTTGGGCAGCACTAAAATTAGCTGCAACTCTTAAGGGCCCAGCTACTATTGTCACTGTGATCCCTGATAACGGCGTGAAATATATGAGTAAGTTTTATAATGATGACTGGATGATTGCCAACGGACATAGCATTGATTAATTAACCTGAATCTCGGATAAAAATACTGAAATGTATTGTGATTCGATGATAAGGTGAATGCCCAAGGCAGAGAGAATGCAGCAGTATTACAGAGTTTATGATTAATATACTAGCCAGATTAATTGCCTATTGTTTGAAAATAAACAAGCATTTTTGGATTTAAATAGTGAATAATTTGATCTATTCTAGGGAAA
>JAAGZM010000094.1 GCA_024206355.1 Gammaproteobacteria bacterium
CTGCTTACTATAATTTGACTATTTCAGCTGCAACTGCCAACTCTTTTACTTAAGCTGCTACCAGAACGGTAGTATGGCTGGGGATAAGTGAGGGAACTTTACACTGACAAATGTAAATCTTCAGGTAATTGTTGACGTGTCTAGTAACATTATCTAGTAACATTAGTGATTGTTGGCTATAAACTCTGAATCATATAAAATTGTCTACAAAAAGGCTGAAATATTAGTTTGCTTTGGTGCTTTTACAATTAATGTCGATTTGTTTTTGTGTTACAATAACTTGCTTTTGTATTTCTTCCGGGCTTAATAATCGTTTTTCACCTTTTTCATCGGAAATTCTTATTTTTGCCACATTTTTCAAAATTGTCATATTCTGTTTTGCAATTTTACAATTTTGCTCGTAAGTCACTGCAGCTTCATCAAGTGTTCCTGGTGTTGTTTCAGATTTTAATTCAGCCTTGTCTATCGCTTCTTCAGCAGAGACTTTGGTAACTCTTTTCCCACCAGTAGCATTAACCGTTATTTTTTCGTAAGCGTTATTTTCAGGAGGACGCTCCGTATACTGAGTGATTCCTTTTTCATCAACCCACTTATAAGTAAAAATTGAAATATTATCGGCTGAATAAATATTAAGACATAAACTCAAACTAATGCTTGCGATGAACAAGCTTATCAATATTTTCATTATACAATCTCCATATTGCGATTATTTGCGTGATTATTATACAATATAGTTCTAAGATATAGTTATTATAATTTATATTAGTCGTATAAGTTAGATCTAAAAGAATAATTAAGTATTTTATTGCTCAGATATTACCAACAAACAATTGGTTTCTGCGAACTCAAAAATTTGCTGGTGTATTTCAGGCGCTTCTCGAAGCAAAGCATCATCAACAATGACACACTTAACACCATCTCGAACGGCAGGACGTAACAATGGCGAGTAATATATGCGTCTATTTCTAAATGTACTCATGGTACCACACATTCTTTCAGCCCAATCACTCGGGCGAAATTTATGGCCTGATGCCGTCTTTCCAATAAGAACTTTCCGCTTGAAACTTCGTGTTTTCATAGGCCTCTCAAGGAGATGTGGCAAGTAAGATATATACCTAATTAGCAGCTATTACTAATTATTTTGCTATAGTGACATAACAGGATTCATTGTCAATATTTTGGTTTCAGAATTGTGATAAAGACCGAATATGTATCTTTTTTGCGCTCAATGAATTTATCGAGGATAATAGCGTCAATGTTAAAAATTATATGACAACATCTTGTTTGATGTAGTTGTTTGATGTAGTTAATGAAAGGCTTAAAATATAATGACTGAAAAGACTAATTCTAAAATAACAAAACGTAGAGGTATTTACCTGCTACCAAATCTATTCACTACCTTTGGTATATTTTGTGGTTTTTACGGCATTGTTGCTTCGATGAGCGGTCATTTTGCTGATGCGGCCTTTGCCTTATTTATTGCAATGCTTATGGATAGCTTTGACGGTCGTGTTGCAAGAATGACAAATACAACTAGTGATTTTGGTGCAGAATATGACAGTCTTGCTGATATCGTTTCATTTGGTGTTGCGCCGGCTCTGATTGCATATAATTGGGCTCATCTTGAAAAACTTGAGCAAATAGGTTGGCTGGCTGCCTTTATTTATGTTGTTTGTGGTGCATTAAGACTGGCTCGATTTAATGTCATGCCAGAAACGGTAGATAAAAAATATTTCCAAGGACTTCCAATTCCAGCAGCTGCTGCCGTTATTATAGGTTTAGTATGGTTCGGTGAAATAATGGAATGGAATCGCACATCGATGCATATTCCTGTAGCTATTGTAATAACCGTTTGTGGATTTCTAATGGTCAGTAATTTCCGTTACCATAGTTTTAAAGAAGTCGATTGGAAAGGTAAAGTTCCCTTTGTATCAATGCTGTTGATGGTCTTGGTTATAGTTATGGTAGCATCTAATCCTCCGATAGTTCTTTTTCCTGTTTTTGCTCTTTATTTATTATCAGGACCTATTGTTACTTTAAGGCTATTTAATAAAGTAAAATCAGAGCGTAAAAAAGATAATAATGTAGATGATTAGTTATTAACTAATGGAGGCAGAGTCAAAATCTGCACGTTTTTCAACCTGAAAACTGATAAGTTCCAGTGATTTACAATTAATTGAAATTTATGCTTGCATCCAAAAAATAACTCGATATAATGCGCCTCGCTTTGACGGGAACCTACCGTTTTAAAGTAATCATGAAAAAGGTTAATTTAATGGTTGACTCTTTTATGAAAGTGCGTAAAATGCGCGCCTCGGTTGAGCGAACAAGCGTCGTTAGCCATGCTCTTTAACAATTGAATAAAGTAATCTGTGTGAGCACTTGCAGAACGAGTAGTTAGTTGATGATTTTCATTTTGGAAAGAATTGATTAACGTTGTCCAAGCGAC
>JAAGZM010000720.1 GCA_024206355.1 Gammaproteobacteria bacterium
CTCATTTGTTCTTTTCCTCGTTATGTGCGCGGCTAGTTGCGCTAACCACGGCAATAAAATCATTAACATATTCAACACCCTCAATCAAACCTTCCTGTTGCTCAGGTGTGAGGTCAGCAACTACCACCGACGACTCAACCACCCAAACACCAGAACCACTAGCAGCAGGTGTAAATTGCTGCTTATACTGTGGCATTGTCTACAACCTCACTGACTGACGGGAATACAGGCTTAATCGCGTCAGGATTAATAGCAATGTTAGTTAAACAATATTCACGCTGACCGTTGATAACTAAGCGACGACTGTGAATGTTCAATGTGCTACTGGTTAAAACACTTTTGAACTTAGTCTTGCTGTACGGCTTTTTAATGTGGTTATTTTTACAGTAGTATTGATAAGCGTTGTACAAGTCATCAACAGTTGTTTTATAACCATCACCCAACTTACAAAACTTCTCGGTAAACTCGGCAAGCGGGAACATATCGCGTTCTAAGTCTTCCCTAGCTTCCGTGAATTCAGGACATTCGTGCAACTTGTTATTCTTCAACACTCGCATAGCGCCTTCAATCGCCCAATTCAAAATACCTGTTCGCTCAGTCTTCAATCTGTCGCTCAATCCGTGGTCTTCCTGTCCTCGAAATGACTTGCGAAATATCATCAACATTAAACGCGCTGACAGTGCGCCCGACTCATCAATGAAAGCAGGGATTTTGTTTGAAGTCATCGTCATCTTAGCCCACTTGTGGTGAGTGATACCGCCAACATACATGCGTTTAAATTCAAGCGCGTCATCGGCTGTCATTAGCTTCAGTGTATCAACCACCTTACCAATTTGTGACGGATGAACATAGTTAGCCTCGGATAGTATGGCTATCTTTTTCTGACTCAGTGTATCGCGACCGCAGTCGGTGGTTAAACCTTCCAGCGTTGGCGCGGCTACATTGTGACGACCAAACAAGTCTTGCATTACATTGGTTATGACACCCTTGCCTGAGCGTGATTGCCCTTGTAATAACAAAAAGCGTTGAAACTTATTACCTTCTAGTAGCTGATAGCCAAACCAGTCTTGCAATTGCATTATCGCGCTGGCTGAGTTTTCCAAACTTGAGTTGAGAAAATTGAGCCAGTGAGGGCAAGCCGCGTTAGCTTCGTAGTTGTAATCAAGTGCGTTAAGCGTGAAATAATTACTATCGTTTTTCATTAGTTCAACGCCATCAGGTTTAATTAGTAACATGCCGTTTTCCATAACTAACACGCTGTCTTTCCTGCCGTTCATCCATGTGTTATTTTCGACAGCAGCGCGGGTAACAAGTAGCGTAACCATCTTAGCTATTGTGGTGATTTTGCTCGGCTCAAAATTCCAATTATTCTGGTCAAAAGCGTAGGTAACGTCTGTTTCTAGTTCTTCTTTTGTGACCTCATTCCATTGCTGACCGTCATACCAGTAATATAATTTGCTAGCGCAGATTAAACCACCATCAGGGTATTGAGTGCCTATATATGCTTTCGCCAACGTGTTTGCAGGTGATTTATTTGTTACCTGCGAGAACAGCGATGCCCCCGCTTGAGCGCTGATTTTACCGCGATTATCGACCTCCACCACTTGTTCAGCATCATACGTTAAGGTTTCAGTTGTAGCTTTAACCACGGGTGCTATAGCTGCGTTAGCCTCCCACCCTCCCGTGGGTGCTGGTACTGAGCCAGCCGCCATAAACACACCACCCGCAGTACGGCAACCCGCGCTGTTATTGCTGTATTTATACGCTCGCTTGACGTAGATGTTTAATTTAGTTCCGCGTTCTTCAGGTGTATACGGTGGTACTATCTTGGCTTGGTTATAGTATTCCCACATTAATTGCTGAGTCGTGAGCAATGGCAACCCAAGGTCATGCCCCATCGACGATACTTTAATTATCATCGCTGACCTGCCTTCACCTTTTACAGCCATTTCAGCACCACCCGTCAGCCATTTAATCATGCGCTCACGGTAAACGGCTGAATCTTCGTAACCAGTACCGTCATCAATACTGTCGCGGTTGTCACACCATTTATCTAACTCGGCTTGTTGCTCACCTGTTAATGGATGTGCGGCTAATAGGTCTGTAACATGGTGTGTTACACGGTTAGATTGTGTTACACGGTAAACACTCGGATTGCTGGGATTTTTGACATGAACAGAACCCGCCAAGCGCAGAACACGGCTACCATCGGTGACACTTTTATCACTGTTATAATAAAGAGCTAGGTGGCGCTGTGCGCGACTGTATTGGTCAGCCGTAACAATGCCGTCAACTCGCCAGTAAACATGACTGTGAAGGTTGTCACGTTGGTTTACGATGGTTGGGGTAAGCGCTAACTTAGGTAAGTCGCCATCATCAATATCAATGAAGCAAGCGCGGTATCCCATGATGTTCTCAAGTGAGCGACCTTTACCATCTGTTTTGTTAATGGTTAGGAATACACCAAAACCTTGTCCAGCACATGACTTAAAATAATCAGCGCTAGCATCCAGAGTGTTATAAAATTTTTGACCGTCTATCGTTTTGTCTGTTTCGTGAAATGCTTGCCATAGTTGAGGTTGATTGATGTCGTCTACTAACAATTCTAAGAAGTGACGAGCTTCATTTAGGTCAAAATCCGCCACTTAAACTTCCTCTAGTATTCTCTCAGCCAATGTCAATTTTTTCTCTGATATTAATTTTGCCGCGCTAGGTCGGGTGTACTGCGCCACGGTGGTTTCTGCCAAGCCAGTAGCGGCAGCGACACAAGCGATGCCATGAACATCAATTAAGTGTATGAGCCGCCTTTGTAACTGCTTAGCCTTAACTTCCTTGGTTTGACTGCTCAGCTCTTTATACCTGAGCCTAACCTCTTTTAGTTTTGAATCTATCATCATTTAAAATCTCCGCCACATGATCAGCATTGCTAGCAAAACCAGCAAACCCACCAAATTTTTTTATTAGATTAATGAACTGTAATTGTGCCCATTCTCTCGAACCTTCCCGCTTGCTCGCTGTAATTGCTGCGGGGACTTTTCCTTCTGCTTTAACTTCGATGTTTGTAAAAACCCCGATAGTTGAACCAACCATATCTTGAGTGATGACAACAGGTGTAACACCTATAAAATCACCACTTTTGAACACGCTGTTTAACTTCTTCGACTCGTTGGCTAACCCATAACGAATTAGCCTACCAGAATTCGGGTCTTTACAAGCACCGTTATTATTGCGAAAGATGCGCGAGTTATGACGACAGGCTTCAATCCTGACAACATCACTCGCTTTACTTTCTGGGGTAGTCATTACGCTACTGGTGTCATTGTTGCAAAGTGAGCATCAGTATAACCAACACCACGTAAGGCTGATTCAGTGTGAATTTGACCGTTCACATCATACGACTTCTCTACTGGTGCTGGCGGTGGTGTAGGTGCTGCAGTCTGAACAGGTGGCGGGTTCAGATAGTCAGGCATGTTTTCATGTGGTTCTAATACTGGTGGTGTCTCAACCTGTGGTGCTTGCGGTTGTGGTGGTGCAACAGGTGTTAATGACTGGTCAGCACCAACAGCAATGTTAGTATCCGCGATTGCCCCAAATGCTTGGTCAGCAGATTGCACAGGCGCTCTACCACCTAAGCTAGCACCGTCGTAGCATTTCTGAAGGTTTTGAAGTGTAATACTAATTACGTCACCCGCAGTACAGTTATAAGCGGAAATTTGCAACTGAGCGCGACAGTAGCAACCAGAGTAAAACTTATCAGCGGTGATGGCTGTTGAACCGTGAGCGTCAGCCAAACCAACTTCGTCAATGTTACGAGCTGAAACAACCATTTGCCCTACTACTTCAGGGCGCGGTGTTGCTGTACGATTACCGTTGTCATCTTTAGGGCGCAACGTTGGATCTAAATCACCATCTTTAACTTTAGCAGGGTTAGAGATACCGCGGTTAGCAGGGGCATCGGCAAAGCTACATCCCCATTCTTCCATACAAACTTCATTTAATGCGTTGATTAAACTGTTAGCGCTGGCGGGTGCATTAACACTAACTTCAGGCGGTAACGCTCCCACTTTAGGGAACAGCATTGTTACTTCAAATTTTGGCGTACCATTGTTAACACTATGGCGCGTTGCAAGGTGAGGGTGAGAAAGTCTGAAAAAGTCAGTTACGATTGTACGATTAGCCATGTTTATTATTCCTGTTATATTTTAAAATTATTGGTTTTTGTCAGCGCGGTCTTGCGCTTGTTTGTCTGTGTATCCACCCGATGAATACCTATCATTCAGCTTAGTTATGCAGTGTTGTAGCGTTTCTTCGCGAGACAATTTATAATCACAGCGAATTGTTTTCATCATGTGTTCAATCTGATTTAATCCCGCCATCAATGCTGATACGTCAAGCTCTTTATTGTAGACAACGTGTTTTTTTACAACGTCAGTAACGTCAATGAATTGATTCCAATAGTTGCCCGTTAATACGTCATCACGTTCAACACCTGTTGCAGCGCGCAAACCTTCCATGAAGAATTCTAAATCGCCTAATTCTTCAAGGGTATTATTACGGTCAGCATTAAGGTCGGCTTGCTCAAGTTCAAAAAGTTCATTGCCAACACCTGTCGCCATGTGCCACAAGTGCGCTTTTTCTGGTGTAAGTGTGGCGATAATTTCTTTACCATCCTTACATAAGTTTTCAACCATTGTATTAAAATCTAAAGTTAAGTTATTCACTATTTCACCTTATCAAATACGCCACTGGCATCAGCGGCTATTGCTGTTCTTTTGTCAGTCATCTTAACCAGTTGTGTGCCAGCTTCGGGCTTAACAAAATACTTGTTTACTAGTTCAGCGTCTACTACTTTTTTACACGCTGTTGCGCCTATAACCTTCGTTTTAGTTATATCAGCGATGTCAGCGCCAGCCGCCACCGCTTCTTCTAAAAACCCTGATTCATTCGAGCATTTAGCGATAACACGGCTTTTAACCAATTTAAAATCAGTCAACGGATAACCGTTCCTAACGTGGTTAACGGCTTGTTCTTCTATCGCGGCAAGCGTGGCGCGTATGGTTGACGCTTCATGTAATACCGCCATTATTTGCTGCGCGTTGAGCTTACTTACGCTGTTATCTAAACCAACTAATGACATCGTGTGTCTAAGTCGCTCACCACAATAACCAGCGGCAGGACAATACTTACAGTGCTTACCAGCGACAGCCTTACCATCCGTGTTTTCAATGGCGGCTTTGAA
>JAAGZM010000721.1 GCA_024206355.1 Gammaproteobacteria bacterium
ATATTAAAAACAGTCTCCTGGTATTCGAACCCAACCTTCCATTAGTACACGTGCACTTCGGCTCATTGATACGCTATTAACTATCCATTGTTGATTAATTTGTAACGCTTTGGCACCGACTTTTAATGTCCCTGATGGATGACCAAACGTCATGCTTTCACTGACATTACCTCCAGCAGCAATATTTACCAGAGTACCTGGAATAACTGAAGCTGTTCCAATCGCTACGGCAGCTGTGCCCATCATGGCATGATGAAGTTTACCCATTGATAGAGCACGAACGGATAAATCAATATCATTTTTAGATACCTGTTTGCCGCTTGATGAAATATAGTCTGCAGCTTCACTGACAAAAGCTACTTTTGGTGTGTGTTGACGTTGAGCTGCCTCTTCAATATTTTCGATAAGTCCCATCTTAACAGCGCCATGAGCTCTAATCAATTCAAGCATTGCTAGTGCTTTGTCGTCATTGTTAATTGTGTCTTGAAGTTCCAAACCGGTATAACCAATGTCTTTAGCATTGATAAAGATGGTAGGAATACCTGCATTTATCATTGTCGCTTTCAAAGTACCAACGCCCGGAACATTAAGATCATCGACAAGGTTACCTGTAGGAAATAGAGAACCAGCTGAACCGGCAGGATCCATAAAGTCTATACGAATTTCAGCGGCAGGGAAGGTGACTCCATCAAGTTCAAAATCACCTGTTTCCTGTACCTCTCCATTTGCAATAGGAACATGAGCGATAATAGTTTTCTTGATATTGGCTTGCCAGATCCGAATTTCAGCAATGCCATTGTCAGGTATTCTACTAGGCTCTACTAGACCACTATTAATAGCAAAGGAACCAACAGCAGACGATAAGTTGCCACAATTTCCACTCCAGTCTACAAAAGCTTTATCGATGGATACTTGGCCGAATAAATAGTCGACGTCATGTTCTGGCTTATTGCTCTTCGAGAGTATCACCGTTTTGCTGGTAGATGATGTAGCACCACCCATACCATCGGTTTGCTTACCATAAGGATCAGGGCTGCCGATAACTCTTAGCAAAAGTGCATCCTGAGCTTCGCCAGCTATCTGCGCTGCTTCAGGCAGATCAGAAAGGTTAAAAAACACACCTTTACTCGTACCTCCACGCATGTAGGTTGCGGGAATTTTTATTTGTGGTACATAGATCATAACTTTCTTACCTTATTCTGATATTGTTGATTCTAAAAAGTCTTGAGCGAATCTTTGTAGTACGCCGCCAGCTTCATAAATAGACATTTCTTCAGCAGTATCTAAACGACAATTAACTTTGGCTTCTATGGTTTTACCATTTTTTCGATGAATGATTAGTGTCAGTATCGCACCAGCATTTCGCTCACCGATAACATCAAAGGTTTCGCTACCATCTAGAGAAAAAGTATGACGATTTTCACCAGCCATAAACTCAAGCGGCAGTACTCCCATACCGACTAAATTAGTACGATGGATACGTTCAAAACCTTCAGCAACAATTGCCTCTACACCGGCCAATCTCACACCTTTTGCAGCCCAGTCTCTTGAAGAGCCTTGGCCGTAATCTGCGCCTGCAATAATAACCAGAGGTTGCTTACGATCCATATAGATCTCAATTGCTTCCCACATACGGCTATTTGTGCCTTCTGGTTCAATGCGTGTAAAAGATCCTTCTTTGATTTGCCCATTTTCTAAGACCATTTCATTTTTAAGACGAGGATTAGCAAAGGTTGCACGTTGTGCAGTGAGATGATCACCTCGATGAGTGGCATACGAATTAAAGTCTTCTTCAGGTAACCCCATTTTATCTAAATACTCACCTGCAGCGCTATCTAACATAATTGCATTTGAGGGCGATAGGTGATCGGTAGTAATGTTATCTCCAAGCACTGCAAGCGGTCTCATACCCTTTAATGCACGTTCACATGCAAGCGCTCCTTCCCAATAAGGAGGACGACGGATATAGGTACTTTTAGGGCGCCAATCATAGAGAGGTTCAACTTGCTCGCCAATATCTTGCTTGATATCAAACATTGGATTATAGACTTGACGAAATTGTTTGGGTTTTACGCTTTTGCTAACAATGGCATCAATTTCTTCATCGCAAGGCCAGAGTTCTTTAAGCGTGACTGAATTACCCTTTGAATCGATACCTAAAACATCTTTTTCGATATCGAAACGAATGGTTCCTGCTATTGCATAGGCAACAACAAGCGGTGGCGACGCTAAAAATGCTTCACTGGCGTATGGATGAATACGACCATCAAAATTACGGTTACCAGAAAGAACTGCCGTTGTGTACAGGTCGCGATCAAGGATCTCCTGTTTAATATCAGGATCTAAAGCACCACTCATACCATTACAAGAAGTACAGGCAAAAGCGACAACACCAAATCCTAACTGCTCTAACTCAGGTAGTAGACCAGCTTCTTCAAGATAAAGTTGTACTGTTTTAGAACCTGGAGCAAGGGAAGATTTAACCCACGACTTTCTTAATAGACCACGAGCATTGGCATTACGTGCAAGTAACCCTGCTGCAATCATATTGCGAGGATTATTGGTATTGGTACAGCTAGTAATAGCAGCGATAATCACTGCTCCATCGGGTATTTTCCCTGGTTCATTCTCAACTTTTCCACTAATACCACGTTCAGCTAATTCAGAAGTAGGTACTCGATTATGCGGATTTGATGGTCCAGCAATATTACGAACCACTGTCGACAGATCAAAATTCAACAGGCGTTCATATTCAGCCTTTATTAGACTGTCTACCCATAGGCCATTTGCTTTAGCATAGGTTTCAACAAGTTTAACCTGTTCGTCTTCACGACCAGTGAGCTTTAGATAGTTAATTGTTTGTTGATCAATATAGAACATTGCAGCAGTAGCACCAAATTCGGGTGTCATATTAGAAATCGTTGCTCTATCACTAAGGGTAAGGTGAGTAGTACCATCACCATAAAACTCAAGATACGACGATACAACTTTTTCAGCACGCAAAAATTCGGTTAAGGACAAAACAATATCAGTTGCTGTAATACCAGCTTGTGGCTTGCCCGTCAGCTCTACCCCAATGATATCAGGAAGGCGCATATAGGATGCACGTCCAAGCATAACGCTCTCAGCTTCAAGACCACCTACACCAATAGCGATGACGCCTAAAGCATCAACCATTGGCGTATGACTATCTGTACCCACAAGCGTATCAGGAAAGGCAATACCATTTCGTGATTGAATTACCGGAGACATACGCTCTAGATTAATCTGATGAAGAATACCGTTACCTGGCGGAATAACATCAATGTTTTTAAAGGATTGTTTAGTCCAGTTGATAAAATCAAAACGATCTTTATTACGACGATCTTCAATTGCACGATTCTTGGAAAATGCGTCTTTATCGAAACCAGCATGTTCAACAGCCAACGAATGGTCAACCACTAGTTGAGAAGGTACCACCGGATTAACCAGTGAAGGATCACCTCCTTTAGCAGCGATAGCATCACGAAGACCTGCAAGGTCAACCAACGCCGTTTGACCAAGAATATCATGACAAACAACACGTGCAGGAAACCAAGGAAAATCAAGGTCACGTTTACGCTCGATGATCTGCTTGAGTGAGTCAGTCAGAGCGTCAGGAGTACACCTGCGAACAAGGTTTTCAGCTAACACTTTTGATGTGTAAGGCAGACGTTCATAAGCACCTGCTTGAATTAAATCAACAGCAGCTTGAGTATCAAAATAATCCAGATCAGAGCCTGGTAATTTCTTACGGTAATTAGTATTCATACAAACCTTATCTCTCGATATTTATCTATCACAAATAGGGCCAACAGTCCTAGGATCAGGACCTATGTAATCTGCATTTGGGCGAATAATACGGTTATCCGATCGTTGCTCCATAACGTGAGCAGCCCAACCAGTTAAACGTGAGCAAACGAAGATTGGCGTAAACAGTTTGGTTGGAATTCCCATAAAGTGATAAGAAGAAGCATGGAAAAAATCAGCATTACAGAATAATTTCTTGGTATCCCACATATATTCTTCACAAGCGACAGAAATATCATAAAGAGACATATCGCCATTTTCCTCAGCCAATTTTTTAGACCAGCCTTTAATGATCACGTTTCTAGGATCAGAGGTACGATAAACCGCATGACCAAAGCCCATAATTTTTTCTTTACGCGAAAGCATTCCTGCCATCTGTTCTTTAGCATCTTCAGGGGATTTAAATTTCTGAATCATCTCCATCGCAGCTTCATTAGCGCCGCCATGAAGTGGCCCACGCAAAGTTCCAATTGCAGCAGTAATAGAAGAGTACATGTCGGATAAAGTCGAAGCACAAACACGAGCAGCAAAGGTAGAAGCATTAAATTCATGCTCAGCATATAGAATTAAAGAGACATCCATCACGCGGCGGTGTTGCTCAGAAGGTGTCTTTCCATTCAGCAGCTTCAAGAAATGTCCACCGATAGAATCTTCATCGGTAACACAGTCAATCTCAATACCTTCATGGGAATATTTATACCAATAAATCATAATGGCAGGGAAAGCCGCCAATAGACGGTTTGAAGCTTGAAGTTGCTCAGAGAAATTATTTTCTGGTTCAATATTACCTAAGAAAGAACAACCCGTTCGCATTACATCCATAGGATGAGCAGAAGCAGGAATACTTTGTAAAACCTCTTTCAAAGCAATAGGTAAATCACGCATAGCCGTAAGTTCAGTTTTGTAAGCAGCAAGCTCCTTTTCATTAGGAAGTTCACCATGAAATAACAAATAGGCAACTTCTTCAAAAGTAGAATTATCTGCCAAATCTGAAACATCATAGCCGCAATAAGTTAGCCCACTACCTGATATGCCAACAGTACACAAAGCTGTTTCACCAGCACTTTGACCTCGAAGGCCAGCGCCACTAATTTTATTATCACTCATTTTAAAATCCTTATTTTGTTTTTGCCTTCAGAAAAAAGTGCATCTAATTTCTGCTCATAATCGTGGTAACCAAGATAATCATATAAATCCATACGCGTTTGCATAGTATCGACAACTGCTTTTTGATCTCCGTCAGCTAGCAGAGTCTTGTAAACAAGTTCTGCTGCTTTATTCATTGCCCTAAAAGCAGAAAGAGGATAAAGAACCATCGCACAACCCCATTGACCAAGCTGCTCCTTGTTCCAAAGTTCCGTTTGACCAAACTCAGTAATATTAGCAAGAACAGGAACGTCTAAAGCCTCAGTAAAAGCACGATAATGCTCTTCCGTTTTAATAGCCTCAGCAAAAATACCATCAGCACCAGCAGCAACATAAGCCTTAGCACGCACAATAGCCGCTTCTAAACCCTCTTGAGCAAAAGCGTCAGTTCTAGCCATAATGAAAAAATCATCATCTGTACGAGCATCTACAGCAGCCTTAATGCGATCAGCCATTTCTTCAATAGAAACAGTTTCTTTATTAGGACGATGCCCACAACGCTTCTGCGCCACCTGATCCTCAATATGAACAGCAGCAGCTCCAGCTTTTTCCATATCACGAATCGTCTTAGCAATATTAAAAGCACCACCCCAGCCCGTATCAATATCAACCAACAACGGCAAACTAGACGCAGCAGTAATACGCTGAACATCAGCAATAACATCATTCAAAGATGTCATACCCAAATCAGGCAAACCATAAGAAGCATTAGCAACACCACCACCAGACAAATAAATTGCCTGATGCCCAAGCTGCTCTGCCATTATCGCGCAATAAGCATTAATTGTTCCCACAACTTGCAGGGGAGTGTTCTTTTCAAGCGCGAGTCTAAACTTAGCGCTGGGTGACATTGTTACTGACATATATATTGTCCTTGTAATTTAGTTTTATAAATCTTGTAATGGTATTTAATAGCACCTGAAAGTGAGATAATATAATTCATTGTGCTGAGTCGATTTTGGATTCTGAAAGCGAAAGTAAAATCTTAGCTTCAATATTTTTGCGAGAAGCAGCAATATGCCGACGCATTAATAATTCTGCAAGTTCGCCATCTCGCTCCGATATTGCTTCTATTATCCGTGAATGTTCATTAAATGCCCGATAAGCTCGCGGACTGTTCATGCCGAATTGACACCGATACATACGAACAAGATGATAAAGTTGCCCGCATAAAATATTGATAAGTTGTTGATTATGACTACCAAGAATGACCTTATAATGAAAATCTAAATCACCTTCTTCCTGATAATATGCAACACCATCCTTAAGATCCTGAGCACAAGCATGCTGTTCAAGCATCGCTTTCATATCGTCAATTTCATTATCAGACATATGCAGAGCAGCCTGACGACAAGCCATGCCTTCGAGTGATTCGCGAACGATATAAATTTCCAATAAACTTTCGATGCTACATTCAACAACACGAGAACCAACATTCGCCTTACGTTCAATCAGATGACATTTTTCCAACCGGTTAAGCGCTTCTCTTAGAGTAGAGCGGCTGATTTGATAATGTTTAGCAAGTTCAGGCTCACTAATTTTACTACCAGATACAATTTCTCCATCAACAATAGCATGTAAAATAGAGTCAAAAACTTTATCAGCAGTTGTGACTGGTGTTTCTAAAGTAGGATTATTTAGTGGCACAAGATTGTCGACAATTTATTTCGAATAACTAATTATTGTCTTAAAATATCTTAATGTCAATCAAAATATAAGAAATTGTCGACAAAATAGATTTTTGGAACAGTAATACTCGATTTTCAGTAGTGGTTTATATTTTTTGAATATTTTATGACAGACTGCGCGTAAGCAGAATTACAGGACTAGGTTAAATTACAAGCTAGTGACTAAATATTGTTTTCGTTTTGAGCGCGGGAATTTACAGGTGGAGGCAAAGCTGAATTGTTGCTTTGGGTTGTGGGTGTGTTAGTTATGGAGTTATTAGTTACTGTAGCCGTTATTTCTGTCCAGAATGTGATAACTGGTATATAGTCATAACAGACTATTTTTCAATATTTGAATTCAGCAAGTTGATAACACTATTTTTAATCTTGTTGATTACTGTCAGTAACCCGCTTGTTCTTGATGGAGTTAGATACTTGCCAAAATCTAAATTTACGAGCATTGGTTCAAGATTAAATTCCAAAATTGTATCACTCGATTGGCCATTACAATTACAAAGGATCAATACTAATAATCCTTTAATAATTTTAGAGTCACTGTCAGCAATAATAAAATGTCGTTGTTGCCTTGCATCAAAGTGATGCATTAACCAAACAGGACTTTCACAGCCTTCAACAAGATATTCATCTTTGCGCCATTGATCTTCAATAGGAATATTTCTGTCAGCCAACTTAAACAACTGACGGTATCGATCAACCCAATCTTTACTTTTTGAAAATGAGTCTAGAGCATCTGTTATCTTAAAGTCGATACCTAGAGTTGATTCAGAAAATGGGTAAGGTAAAGTTTGCATTTAACCTCCAGCTATTGCTATGGATTGTTTTAGAGTTTCAATAAATTGAATAACTTCATCTGTAGAATTGTAGAAGCAAAATGACACTCTGAGCACACCCGCATTATTGAGCTTACGAACTAATGGCATAGCACAGAGTTGTCCACTTCTGATTGCAATATTTTGCTCATCAAGTAGAGCAGACAAATCCATCGCATTTATATTATTGATACTGAAAGAGATGATGCTGCTCGATTGTTTAGCTGTAGAATGAAGTTTTATATTATTAATTTCTAACAGTTTTTGTTTTGCAAGTTGAGTTAGATATTGTTCATGTTCAAATAGTGATTTGCGGTCAAGACTGTTGATAAAAGTTAGTGCTTTAGAAAGTGCAATTATGCCACTTATATTGGGTGTCCCTGCTTCAAACTTTAAAGGCGCTGGTTGAAAATTAGATGATGTAAAACTAACAGTTTTAACCATCTCTCCTCCTGTTTTCCAAGGTGACATTGCTTCTAATAAGTTGAGTTTACCATATAAAACACCTGTGCTTTCAGGAGCGAAGCACTTATGCCCAGAAAAGACATAAAAGTCACAATCTAACTGTTGAACATCAACAGGAATATGAGCAACAGCTTGAGCGCCATCTACTAAAACTATTGCTCCTACCTTATGACAGAGTTCAATAATTTCTTTTATCGGATTTACTGTACCTAGAACATTTGATATATGCGTGATGGCAACTAGTTTAACTTTACTATTAAGCAGTGAATTCAGTGCTAGTAAATCTATTTCTGCAGTTTCAGTAATTGGTATAATTTTTAGAGATACGCCTTTGATTTTACACAGTTGTTGCCAAGGAATAAGGTTAGCGTGATGTTCCATTTTGCTGATTAGAATTTCATCACCTGCAGTCAGGTTATCCATTCCCCAACTATTTGCAACAAGATTAATAGCTTCTGTAGCCCCCGAGGTCCAAATAATTTCTCGTTTATTTTTTGCATTGATAAAATGACTACAAACTAAACGAGCATCTTCGTAGCGTCGAGTGAGGTTATTCGCTAAGGAATGAGAAGAGCGATGGACGTTTGCACTGCCATTTCTCCAAAGCTCATTAATACAGTCGATGACAACAGCGGCTTTTTGAGTAGTAGCCGCATTATCAAGATATATTGGATTAGATTTTGACGAGTTATGACTATAGAAAGGAAAGCTTTCTCTAATCTGCAATAATTGCTCAGAACTTAGCAATGGCTTTAAGATACTAATTTAAGAGACATGGCCAGCGACAAGTATTTTCATTGCATTAGTCTCACCATCGACGCCCATGTGCTCACCTTTTGTTAGTATGACTATTTCACCTTTTTTAAGAATTCCTTGAGATATTAATTCATCAACAGCACAGCGGTTAACATCTTTACTTTTTACAGAGGTTACATCAAAAGGTAGAGCTTCGACACCTCTATATAGTGCTATCTTACGGCGCGTTCTTTCATGTCGAGTTAGTGCATAAATCGGCATTCCGGAGCTTATTCTAGACATCCACAATGGTGTAGCCCCTGACTCAGTCAAGCACAGTATTGCTTTAACACCCTGCAAATGGTTTGCTGTGTACATGGTTGCCATAGCAATAGCTTCATTGGTAGTTTTAAACTCACATTCAACTCGGTGGCTAGAAACTAGAGCAATTTTTTGGTGCTCAGCACCCATACAAACACGCGACATGGCTTCAACAACCTGTATAGGATACTCTCCGGTTGCTGTCTCAGCTGATAACATTACTGCATCAGTTCCATCTAGAACCGCATTAGCAACATCGAAAACTTCCGCTCGTGTAGGAACGGGAGCTGTGATCATTGATTCCATCATCTGTGTGGCAGTAATAACGATTCTGTTTAGTGTTCGTGCTCGTTTAATAATATGTTTTTGTACACCGATAAGTTCAGCATCACCAATTTCAACACCCAAATCACCTCGGGCTACCATTACTACATCACTGGCTAAAATTACTTCATCCAATAACTGATGATCCATGACCACTTCTGAGCGTTCTATCTTTGCAACGACACTTGCTTTACTTCCAGCTTCTCGCATAAGCTTTGTGGCTTCGTAAATATCTGCAGCACTACGGGGAAATGAAACCGCCAGATAGTCAACATCAATATCCGCCGCAATTTTTATATCTTCACGATCTTTGTCTGTTAGGGCAGGAGCAGATAATCCGCCGCCTTTTCTATTAATACCTTTGTTGTTTGATAGAGGTCCGCCTAAAGTAACTTTACAATGTATTCTTGGTCCTTCAACTGTATCGACAGTCATTTGCACGCGACCATCATCGAGTAATAGTAAATCACCTTCTACAACATCTTCAGGCAAATCTTTATAGTCAATACCAACGTGTCCCTGATCGCCATCTTTATCACCAAGAGATGCATCTAATACAAAATCATCATCATCTTCTAGTTCTATTTTGTCATTTTTAAAGCGAGCTATACGAATTTTCGGTCCCTGTAAATCGCCCAAAACTGCAACCCATTTATTGTGTTTTGCCGCAATTTCTCTGACAAGATTTGCTCTAAATTTATGATCATCAGCTTCGCCGTGAGAGAAATTTAACCTTACAACATTGGCACCAGCCAATATAAGTTGCTCTAGAACTTCTGGGTTATCGGTTCCTGGTCCTAATGTGGTAACAATTTTAGTGCGGCGTTTCATTAGAGCTTCCTGTAATTCTGGCAGTAAATTGAGAAGTGTTGATCTTAGTATATAGGATAGGCACTTAATAATATCAGTAATGATTGCTATTTATTAGTTAACCTTTCCCCCAATGTTCCGGTTCAGGATTATCTTTATACAATTCTTTGTCAGAAGGTAGAGGTTGCCCTGTGTATGCATGAAGAAAGGCTTCGCATAATAATTCGCTATTTGTAGCATGTCGCAAGTTATTCACTTGTCTTCTTGTTCTTTCGTCGGTTAATATTTTTAGTACACTCAAAGGAATAGAAACGGTAACTTTTTTTACGGAACCTTTTTTCTTACCATGTTCTATATAGGGATTAAGGTAATTGCCATCCCATTTATTCATTGTCAAATCCTTATTTAGACATAAATTCGGGACTATTGTACACGTTTGTAATATTAGACGTCTAGCATGTTAGAGGTTTAGACGTATAAAAGTCTATGATAAGAACACAAAAGCACTTTATTTCTTAAAGCTAAATATAACTTCGTTTCCTAGCATCGGAGATGCCGGAATATTTCTTGAAAGGATAAGAGAAAGAAATGCAATCAAAGCACCAATCCAAAAAACCAGTGATGGATTGACTAGCCAAATCAAGCCAAAGCTAGCAGGGACAATAACTGCAGCTATATGATTGATAGTGAAACTCACACCTAAAGTTGCTGCAATATCAGCTGGATCGGCAATTTTCTGGAAGTATGTTTTAATGGCTATAGCCATAGCAAAAAACAGATGATCGATGATATAAAGTATCGCTGCAAAATTGGCATCATTAACCATTGCATAACATGAAAAAATTAATATCAAGCCGCAATATTCTATGGTTAGTGCATTACGCTCACCTATTTTTGCAATAATTTGGCCAATCTTTGGTGCAACATAAAGATTAATAAGGTGATTAACTAAGAATAATAAACTGATATTTGCTACTGAGTAATGGAATTTTTCTACCATTAAGAAGCCAGCAAAAACCATAAATATTTGACGTCTAGCTCCACTAAGAAATACTAATATGTAATAAAGCCAATATCTTTTTCTAAGAAAGAGTTTCTTTGTTTGCTCAACAGGCGTTTTGAATCTCGGGAAAAAAATTGTTGTTATGATCACTAATATTAGCCCAGAACCTCCTGATAAAAGATATATCCACTGATAACTAATAGAAAATTGTTCCATCAATAACCAAATTGATGCATAAACGAAAAGAGCAGATAGCGAGCTAATAGCGAGCATTTTCCCCATAAACACTGCAGTCTTGGATTTTGGTATCCATTGTAAGATGAGTGACTGTCTTATGGTTTCAAAGTAATGGAAGCCAATAGACATGATGAAGGTTGTTGATAATAAACCAATACTGGATGGAAAGAAGCCAGTCAAGGCGACTCCTATAGATAATAGCGCTAGCGATATCATTGCGAGGAGTTGCTCACTAATAATTAGAAGGACCAGAATAACAGTGAAAGCAAGAAAGCCTGGAATTTCTCGAACACTTTGTAATAAGCCAATGTCTGCGCCTGTATAGGCGGCATGTTCAATAACAAAGTTATTAAGCAATACATGCCAAGTAGAAAATGTCAGTGGCATTATTACCGACATGATCATCAACATACTACGTTCATTGAGCCATTTATTAGAGTGCATAGTTGATCATAATATGATTCTACTGAGACTAACAATAGGGAAGATGGTAAATTGTTAAGATTTACCTAATGAATGTTTTTGTTGCAGCG
>JAAGZM010000722.1 GCA_024206355.1 Gammaproteobacteria bacterium
AGTACCAGTACAACCACCACAACCAGCACAACTACAACCAAGCCTTGAAGCAATCCTAAAGCACGGACCAGACAGAATAAAAAAATCCTGTGAAGAATCATATATGCTAATAGAAAAAATCCACCAAATTCTATTAGACCCGTAAATCAACAGGATAACATGAAATGAAAAGAGATAAATACGACAAAACAATTTCAGAGTTAATTGTGGCCAGTGCAGACTATACCTGTGAGATATGCGGAATTAGGGATGGAACCCATCAATGCATGCACGATATAAGCCGCACATACGTTATTACTCGCTATGATTCGAGAAATTTAATATGCGGTTGTGCCGCTTGTCATTTTGCTACAATGAAAGACCCGTACTTACACGCTGAATCATTCAAAAAAATCAAAGGAGTTGAAGAAAATCAACTCAACATAGAACGGGCACGCTCAGGCGACCGTTTAAAACCGTTTGAAAAAGACGAGATACGGGCACACTGGCAGTCAGAGTTAAAACGCATTAATAAATTGAGGCTCGAGGGCGTGAGTGGTAAAATTGAGCTAGAAATACCTGCAATATTACTATGAAATTAAAACGGAGTAACTTATGAAAATCAATCAAGAACTACTAGAGGCACAATTGAAACTACACGAGGGGCTTCGATTAAAGCCATACCATGATACAGTTGGCGTGTTGACAGTCGGATATGGTCACAATTTGGAAAAAGTAATCACCCGAGACCAGGCTGAAATATGGCTAAAAGAGGACATTGAAGCAGCAACGTATGACTTGATATGCGCATTCCCTATTGTATTGGAATTATCTGAAGTACGAAAGAGAGTTTTAATTAATATGACATTTAACATGGGCATCAATCGACTGCGTGGATTTAAAAAAATGTGGAGAGCATTAGAGCGA
>JAAGZM010000095.1 GCA_024206355.1 Gammaproteobacteria bacterium
CATGCATCAGCAAAATCGAGGAGGCCTGCTGTTTCTTCATCAACAGTGATTGATTCAGCAGTTCCACGATTGATACGACTCATTATATTATTTGTGGAAGTGAGTGAATATTTGTCAGAAATGCGAGTGGCTTCGTTATGGATAATTTCAAAGAGCTCATCAGCAAGTTTTTGATCGAAGGTTTCAAATTGAACTTCACACTGTCGTTCAAAGGCGATAAATTTTCCATGGAAAACAATACCACTTTGTTCCAGAGAGAGTTGTTGATTAAATGCTTTCAAATTCATTTTTTGCACCCTGCGACATTATTTTGAAAATATTGATTCATGGATGAAAGTGCTCTAGTTGCTTAATATCTTGGAGTTTGTAAAGAGTCAATAGTACTAAAAATATTATCACTAGACCAAAAATTATAAGTGCAGTTGATGGTGAAAGTATTTGTGCAAATATACCTGCCGCAATTCCGCTTGTAGCAGGAATTGTTTGTGAAATTATTATATAGAAGCTCATGATCCGTCCTCTATGTTGTTGAGGGGAGAAATATTGTAAGCCAGCTACAATGATACTGATTGCTAGTCCACCTGCTGCTAATTTCATCTGTTATTTAGGCATTTCGTCGTTAGGCTGAATTCGTATCAATGTCGGTTGACCATCTTCAATATGCCAGCTTGGAAAACTTGCATTGGTGACAAAGGCATCGCCATTAGGTGCAAACTCAACGTCTCTGGTAAAGGTAACTCTTTTAGGCAATGGATAATGTGCCCATGTATCCGTTTTAATGTCGTAGCGATAAAGGGCATCTGATGTATTTCCATTCACCCAAACCCTATCTCTTTTTTGATCGACATTTAACGAGTATGGTGTTTCACTTCCTAAAGGTACAACAGGTAATGGATAATTTGTGAAGGTTTCTTTTATAGGATCAAACTTTACAATCATTGATTCAGGAAATGCGGCTATCCACAAATTTCCTTTCGAATCAGATCGCAAACGGCGAGGCCCAAGAAAAGGCGTGTCGTAGTTTTTAATTTCTAATGTTGCACCGTCAATTTTACCAATAGAATTGGCATGTAATCGTGCAAACCAGATATCGCCTTTTGGCGTGATGTCAATGCCATAGGGAAGAGGTAATCCTGTTGAATGCTCATCAATAGATACCCAATTAGCCAGAGGTACTCCCCAATCCATCATGGTTAAAATGCTTCCCATAGAAGAAATTGTGATGCTTTCTTTGGTACTTCGTGATGGTAAGTCGAACATAGTGAATTCTTTTTTATGACGATCAAACATAGCGATTTGATTAGACAAAGCCATGGTA
>JAAGZM010000723.1 GCA_024206355.1 Gammaproteobacteria bacterium
GAGAAAAGTCCAGAATATTTTGAGTCCTACACGGTCGGCTATATATAAAAAAATGGGGTATAGGATAGGCTAACGGCTAACGTGAGGGATAGGATTTTATCCTATAACTTACGTTATACGTTAGCTTATTCTAACGTAGGTTATAGGATAAAATCCTATAACTTACGTTAGACTATTCTTACTTACTTGTAAGAATATCCCAATTTTACTAAGAGGCTCAAGAAAGATAGAATCTGTTTTCCCTCATCTTCTACAATCCCCTGAACATTATTGTCATACTTTGCAACGCCTTTAGCGACTGATAGCAATACAAGAGCATAAGCTCCGACAAATGTCTTAAAGTTCTTTACATTAGCCTTAGAAAATCCGTTTTTCTCTTTTAAGCTTTTTGTATAATCGCTTAAAATCTCCGCCGTGGCAACGACCGACTTAAAATCAAAAGCTTTTCCCTCTGGTGTGATTAGCTCTATCTTACGCTTAGTTAAGAATAAACCTAAAGTATACAATTCACATAATTGAGGACTTATAAAGTCACCAGACAGAACTTTCTCAAATTTCTGTTGGTGTCTTTTAGTCCAGACCGTATCAATACTAAACTCATTTAAAGACCTCACTAAATTTGCTCTAGTTAAATCTTTTTTAACTTCTTTAGTTAGACCCAGAGGATTAACAGTAGTATTAGTATTAGCATTAGGAGTAACATTTTTGGAAACTCCTTTATTATTTGTAGTATTCATTTTTTCTTCCTTATTATTTAGGATAATAAAAGCCTTTGCTTTTCGTATCGTCTTATTAGATCAGTGTCGGTATACTGCTAAGGTATAGTCTGAATCCTGCTCTTTTCGCTGTAGAGTATCAGAAATGCCGAAAAACAAAAAACTATGAGTCTTAATCTTATACTATAATAGAATAGATGTAAAGCTTTTTACTATTTTTTTTATTATATTATAATATAGTCTAAACCGTCCTGTAAGACGTTCTAAGCGATTTTAATTCAACCCCTAATACTAGTATCAAAAAGTAAAAATCTGGTTTTTACCTATAATGGTTAGGGTTTTCCCTGATACTATAAAATAATAAAAAATTAAAATATTGTAATTAAAAAATATATAATATCTCACGTTATACGTTACACCTCACATCTCA
>JAAGZM010000724.1 GCA_024206355.1 Gammaproteobacteria bacterium
GGCATCCAGCACCACGGCTGCGCCGCCTTCGATGAAGGTGGGGGTGCCGTCAAGCGTGGTAACCGCTGTGTTCTCATACCAGGCGATCTTGTTGTCATCTCGGGACGCCGAGAGCACGTCCAGGTCGCCATCGCCATCCACATCCGCTGTGGTCACATGTCTAGCGAAATCGGCTCCTGTGGTTATGGTGTGGGCGGTGAAGGCCTCACTGCCGTCGTTCTCATACCAGGCGATCTTGTCGTCAATGGTGGATGCCGAGAGCACGTCCAGGTCGCCATCACCGTCCACATCCGCCGTGGTCACCGACCAAGTGCCATCGGCCGCTGTGGTGATGGTGTGGGCGGTGAAGTTTTGACTGCCGTTATTCTCATACCATGCGATCTTGTCGTCAAACACTGATGCCGAGAGCACGTCCATATCGCCATCGCCGTCTACATCCGCCGTGGTCACTGAATCTGCACCATTAGCCGTGGTAGTTATCGTATGGGCGGTGAAGGTCTCGCTGCCGTCGTTCTCATACCAGGCGATCTTGTCGTCAAATCGGGACGCCGAGAGCACGTCCAGGTCGCCATCGCCGTCTACATCCGCAGTAGTCACCGAGGCAGCGCCATCGGCCTCTGTGGTTATGGCGTGGGCGGTGAAGTTTTGATTGCCATCGTTCTCATACCAGGCGATCTTGTCGTCAGCTTGTGACGCCGAGAGCACGTCCAGGTCGCCATCGCCGTCTACATCTGCGGTGACTATGCCAACAGCGCTATCGGCCTCTGTGGTTATGGTGTGGGCGGTGAAGTTTTGACTGCCATTGTTCTCATACCAGGCGATCTTGCCGTCATCGTTCGATGTCGAGAGCACGTCCAGGTCGCCATCTCCGTCTACATCTGCGGTGGCTATGCCAACAGCGCCATCGGCCTCTGTGGTTATGATGTGGGCGGTGAAGTTTTGATTGCCGATATTCTCATACCAGGCGATCTTGTTGTCGTTGCGCGATGCCGAGAGCACGTCCAGGTCGCCATCGCCGTCGACATCCGCCGTGGTCACGAACACAGCGCCATCGGCCGCTGTAGAGATGGTGTGGGCGGTGAAGCTTGCGGTGTCGAA
>JAAGZM010000096.1 GCA_024206355.1 Gammaproteobacteria bacterium
AAGAATGTTAGTCAAAGACAAAGCCTTACTAAAGGCCAATCAATTTCAATAGATATAGGTCAATATACTCTCGATGGCTACAACTCTCTAAAAGTAGAAAACATAAAACCTGCAGGTAGTAGTATCGTAGTTAATATTCCTTTTCCGACCCTTTCAATAGGAAAACCTGCAAGTGAAGGGTTTTCGAGTAAAAAACTTAAGAAAATTGATGATCTGATCAATAAAGAAATCGCTGAAGGCTTTCCTGGAACAACCTTACTGATTGCCAAAAATGGAAAAATTATAAAGAACACCGCATATGGATACAGTAGTCGATACGATAGAAATGGTGAGTCATTAGCAGAACCATTGGCGATGAAAACAGATACTTTATTTGATATGGCTTCAAACACTAAAATGTACGCCACAAACTATGCGGTAATGAAGCTAGTCTCAGAAGGTAGTCTTGATATACACAAGCCTATTAGTGAATATCTAGCTGAATATAGTGGCGAAGGTCGAGACTCCAGAACGGTTAAAGATCTACTGACCCACAGCGCTGGTTACCCAGCAACAGTAAAGTTTCATACAAAAGAAAATCATTTAGGTGAACGTTTTTTTTCACAGAATAAAGAAAATACCCAATACCTTTTAATCCAGCGAGTGCCCTTTGAAACAGGCAGGAATCTTAAAGCTGTTTATAGTGATATTGACTATATGCTGCTCGGAACTCTCATTGAAAGAGTCACTGGTATGGCATTGGATGAGTATGTGGAAAATGAAATATATGCTCCTCTCGGCTTAACGCATACTTTATTTAATCCACTACAAAAAGGCTTTGAAATAAATCAAACGGCAGCAACGGAGTTAATGGGTAACAGTCGAGGTGGCAAATACCAGTTTGATAATATGCGTGACGATGTGATTTATGGTCAGGTTCATGATGAAAAGGCTTTTTATTCTATGGCGGGCGTATCGGGACATGCAGGTATTTTTTCAACCACTAAAGATACGGCTATCCTTGCATCTGTGATGCTAAATCGAGGCGGTTATGGTGATCTGCGTTTATTTGATAAAAATATCATCGATCAGTTTATAAAACCCTCAGATTTAAATATAACCATGGGGCTTGGTTGGCGACGTGCTGGCAATGGTGAGCGAATTTGGCAATATGGACCTTATGCAAGTCCTTATGCCTATGGGCATACGGGGTGGACGGGTACAGTTACGGTTATTGACCCCTTTTATGATCTGATCATTGTATTGCTAACCAACAAAAAACATACTGAAATTATAGAAACTGAAGATGGCAAAAAGTTTGCTGGTGATACGTTTGAAACAGGAAAGTACGGCAGTATCATCTCTTTGGTTTATGAAGCCTTTCTAGAAAAAGATTAATGTCATACGCTAAGTATAAAACACTCGCTCAAGCATTTATTGTACAACTCGATAAGTCGAGAGTTACTACTGATCCTGCCTTGTGTTTTACTTTAGGTACAGATGCTAGTTTGTATCGGTTAATGCCTCAATTGATAGTTGTAAAATTGATGGTATTGCCGCTGAGTTGTTTGATGGTCGAGCATTAAAAATCAATTCTATATTTACTGGATGAAGTAAGTACAAGCAAAAAGTGTTAATTATCCTAGAATCCTCAGTTGGACGCGTTTGAGTGTGTGTTTTTTAGGCTTAGTGGCGCCGACTAAAAAGCCGTTCATAGTCATTCTATGTAAGGCTTTTGCCGTCAAGTCAATAAGTCTAAAAAACGTGCAATCAAATGT
>JAAGZM010000725.1 GCA_024206355.1 Gammaproteobacteria bacterium
CCGATTTCAAGCTTAGCCATTGTTTCCTCTATAGCTGTCTCGATTGATGCTTCATTCCAGTCATTAATCACTTCAAACAATGCTTTTAAAGTGCTTAATGGCTCAGCCGCTGAAATTTTGAAATGTTTCTTAGCTGCATTGGCATTAAACTCATCAAAATCTTCAAACATGAAACGTAACTGACAAGCCAATTGATTTAATGTCTCTGTTCTTTCAGCATAAAGCGGTATTAACGCCTCGATAGTTGCAGAATTTGTATTATCAATGCCCTGCTCGTCTAGATGCCATTGCAGATGCTTAGCAACCTCTGCTGCAGGTAGTGTCTTCATGTAATGCTGATTTAGCCAATTCAACTTTTCTGTATTGAAAGCCGAAGGAGCACGATTTAAGCCATCTAATGAGAATAGTTCAATCATTTCCTCAACATTGAAAATTTCCTGATCACCATGAGACCAACCAAGTCTTACCAAATAATTGAGAAGTGCCTGTGGTAAATAGCCATCGTCTCTATATTGCATGACGCCTACAGCACCATGCCTCTTCGATAAACGTTTACCATCATCGCCCAGAATCATCGGAACATGGGCATACTTCGGAATATCAGCACCTAGAGCTTCAAGGATATTAATTTGTTTAGGCGTATTATTAATATGATCATCACCACGAATAACATGAGTGATCCCCATATCCCAATCGTCAACAACTACGGTGAAGTTATAGGTAGGTGTACCATCAGTACGAGCAATGATTAAGTCATCTAACTCTGAATTACTAATTTCTATCTTGCCACGAACTAAGTCATCAATAACAACACTGCCAGCTAATGGATTGCGAAATCGAATCACATGCGGTTTATCTTCTGGATAAGCATCAAGGTTTCTACAGCTTCCATCATAGCGTGGTTTATCGCCCTTCTCTTTCTGCAATTCACGCATATCATCTAACTCTTGTTGACTGTGATAGCAGCGATAAGCTTTCCCTTCATCAAGTAGCTGTTGAATGACCTCTTCGTACCGGTTAAACCTATCGGTCTGGTAGACTGGACCAGTGTCATGATCAAGGCCAATCCAAGCCATACCATCTAGAATAGCTTGCACAGAAGCCTCAGTTGAGCGTTCACGATCGGTATCCTCAATTCTTAGAACGAACTGACCTTTGGTCTTTCGCGCATAAAGCCAGCTAAAAAGAGCTGTACGGGCACCGCCAACATGAAGATAGCCGGTAGGACTTGGAGCAAAACGAGTTATTACAGTCATTATTCATTCTATTTGATAGTTTTTAATGGTCGCTATTCTACCAGTCTTGTAGCGCAAGTTAAGTTATTTTTAAAGTTATTGAAAATTCAGTAAAAAAATCTATTGACCAACATCCAATAGACTATTAAAATGCGCGCTCTTGGTCGTTTAGCTCAGCTGGGAGAGCGTCGCCCTTACAAGGCGGATGTCGTAGGTTCGATCCCTACAACGACCACCAAATATGACAAAGGCTAGCAGGTTAATGATCGCTAGCCTTTTTCTTTTCAGAAATAAGTTAAGCCCTCATTAAGCCCAAGATAACGCTAACAATTTTGACAAATTATATTTTGTCAACACAGAGTAGTTAACCCATAAAATACTCTTTATCAATCTAACACCATATTGTGACTCTGCAATTTCACCAGTTGATTTAACAGATTTGAGCGAGTAATAGGATTTGTTTTCTATCTAACATCAAGTTCGTAAATTACTAGTTCGCCATCAATTACTGGATCCTCGATAATATCCGTTTTGATGTACTTCATACCTAGTTTAGTCATAATTTTTATTGATCCAATGTTCTCTTCAAATGCAAAAGCAGTAATTTTCTGGGCACCTCTATTTTGAATTAACATTTCCTTAATCGCCATAGCAGCTTCAGTACCATATCCCTTACCCCATGATGATTGTTTAAAACGCCAACCTAGCTCGATATTGTCCAACTCGATATTATCGTTAAAGAAATTTACCGGTCTTACCAACACCCATCCAATAAAGTTGTCTGTTTGTAATTGAGTAACTTTCCAAAGCCCCCAACCTTTTTTTGCATTGGTATAACTTTTTAAACGTGGTAATAAGATATTTTCAATATCTTCGATACTAGTAACCTTACCACCATTAATATAACGCATAACTTCAGGATCTTGATCAAGCTCAAAAAAGAGGTTGGCATCATCTTTATCCATAAGTTTAAAGCTTAGGCGTTGAGTGTTATCAATTTTAATCATAATTTACCTTAAAACCATATTGATACTAGTAGAGCATTATACGCAATATTAATAACTATAAATTGCAGAGCAG
>JAAGZM010000726.1 GCA_024206355.1 Gammaproteobacteria bacterium
ATCCATGCGAGAATGAAAATCAGTTCATCAGGCTCAGTTGATCGTTTTTTCTATCAACTAGATACACAACAAGATCCGTTGACAGCTAGTGAGCATGAAACTGAAGAATCAAACCAAAACAAATCAGAAAAAAATGAAATAACTAACCTAAGTGCTATACCTCTTGCTTTTGTTTAAGAAACAGAAAAAGCGGATGAAGATCTCAGCAATTCTCAGTAAAAATACTTGCCCAGTAAACTAAAGGCTTTCAAGCGTGCCGTGAAAAATTTGCATTCAAATGCGTAGGCAAACTCACTCAATGAATGAATACTAATTTTCCTGTAAGTTGCTGTTTTGAAGTACATAGTCATAATTAAGAGCCGGTCAACTGAGGATTCAGGTTGAACTAACGGAAAATGCACGGAGATGTGCAGTTCGAGCCGTGTCTGAGGTTTATACTGACTGTAGAATAAGGTCAGATAGTTCTCAAAAAACTATCGAAATATTCAGATATTTTGAATTAAGCAGTTTTACCGAGAATTGCTGTGAAGATCTTGTTACACTTGACGATATGATTGTTTCAAAGAACAAGTAGGTTGCTCTTCAATCTTCTGTAGTATTGATAATAATGCTTTAGCCAACTGTTTATCTGAAAATTCACTTTTAAATATCATCTGCTTATTAGGTAGCTTCCATCGAACAGCTTCAACAAACTGATTAATAGAATAATTTTCCAGATTATTTAATAGTCGATAAACACCTTTATCACTCTCCTCAATTAAACCAATCCGTTGTAATTCTTGTAAGGACAATGATATTGATGTATCTGAAATATTCACTAGTTTTTCAAGTATATCATTACGTTCTAAATTGTTAGTGTCTTGTTGAATAACTTCTAACACTCTTAATGAATCCATAAAATAACTATCATGATCACTCGCACCAACTCGCTCAGGAGTGAAATTTTCTAACCCATGACACACCTCTGCACCTAGCAAAATAACTAACCAAGACAAATAAACCCAAATCATAAATAGAGGCACAGCAGAAAGAGCTCCAAATATAATCTCTTGCATGGGAAAGCTTGTGACATACATAGTAAACAGTCGTTTCGATAACTCAAATAAAATACCAGCAACCATAGCTCCCGTTATCGCATGGGAAATTTTTACTCGACTATTAGGAATAACCAGGTACAAAATTGCTAATCCAATAGTAGTTAGTAACCAAGGTAAAATAATAGTCAATTGAGCACCTATTTGGCGTCCAGTATCGGTAACAATTAATAGGGATGTGAAAAATGAAGATAGCGCAATACTTATTCCTAAAAATAATGGTCCAAGAATTAGCACGGACCAATATATTATAAATGCAACCAATGCTTTTCGACGTTGTTTAGTCCGCCATATTTGATTAAATCCAGCATCTATTGTTCTTAGCAGCATAATGGCTGTTATCACCAAAAAGGTGAAACCTAAAGCCTTCATATTCGATGCTTTTTCAACAAAACCGATAACAGTTAACTGAAGATCATCTGTCACTGCAGGGACAAAATTGCTAAAAATAAAAGCTTGAATTTCTAAACCAAGATTTTGAGCAAAAGGTAAAGCAGATAAAATAGTAAAAACAACTGCAAGCAACGGTATAACAGCTAGCAGACTTGTTAATGTCAAGGTTGCTGCAATATTTGAAAGTTTATCAGTAGCAAAACGTCGAGCTAAATAGTGAAGAAACTTTCCTGTCCATTCCATCCTTGCTTTTATCATCCTAGAATCCTCAGTTGGACGCGTTTGAGTGTGCGTTTTTTAGGCTTAAGTGGCGCCGACTAGAAAGCCGTTCATAGTCATTCTATGTAAAGCTTTTGCCGTCAAGTCAATGAGTCTAAAAAACGTGCAATCAAATGCGTAGGCAAACTCACTCAATGGATGAATACTAATCCTTCTGTAAGTTGCTGTTATAAAGTACATAATCATAATTTTGAGCCGGTCAACTGAGGATTCTAGGATCATATACCCATTCTACTTCAATATGCATGTTTCAGCCAGACTAGAAGATGATAGCTGATAATCTAGCCCTTCGGGTGCTCGGCTAAATATGCATATTAAAGTAGAATGGGTATATAATCCCTACAAAGTACAGCTATTATTAATTACAGGATACCCCATGACTTTAGTTATTATTTATCATAACCCACCTGAAAGCATATCAGATTTATTCTAACAAAATGAATTCAAATACACGTCTAGCAAGAAATTTAACCTTAATCGGTTACCTCGGTATATTGTTATTTATTCCAGCTTGGATATGGTTCTTATCGCCGCCCGATATACTCTCTCCATTAACGGCAATGATTATTTGGTGGTTACCAGCATTAGCACCACTTAGAGGCATATTATTAAATAAGCCTTTTACCTATGCCTGGTCAGGATTCATATCTGTTTTATATATTAGTCAAGCAATCACCACCATAGTTACAAGCGATAATGAACAATACTTAGCATTGATAGAACTATTGCTAGCCAGTAGTTGGTTTGCTGGAGCAACCTTATTTTCCCGATGGAGAGGCCAAGAGTTAGGTTTAGAGTTAAAGAAGAAGTCAGCAGAATAATGCGGCCACAACCAAAAATTGACTCTGACCCCATTCGTGTTATCCAAACTGTCTTAATGAGTGATCACATAAAACCAGAGCTGCCATCGCTTCAACAATAGGTACTGCCCTTGGAAGCACGCAAGGATCATGACGGCCATGTACTTGATACTCTACTGACTCACCTTGTTTATTGACTGTTTGTTGTTTCTGAAGCAAGGTCGCAACAGGTTTAAAAGCAACGCGAAAATTAATCGACATGCCATTTGAAATACCTGCCTGTATTCCACCTGAGTTATTCGTTGTTGTAACAATACGATCATCTTCGCTGACAAACTGGTCATTATGTTTAGAGCCTTTCATCAGTGTTCCTGCAAATCCTGAACCAAACTCAAATCCCTTGCTGGCATTTATTGATAACATGGCATGGGCAAGTGCAGCTTCTAATTTATCAAACACAGGTTCACCAAGACCGAGTGGAACACCTTGAATACAACAGTTAACAACGCCACCTAGACTGTCACCCTGCTTCCTAACTTGCTCTATACGAGCGATCATTTGCTCTGCCACTTCAGGATCAGGGCATCGGACAATATTACATTCAACCTGTTCTCTGGTAACTGTTTCAGGAACAACATCACAAACAATATTGTGAACAGACTCTACCCAGGCAGTAATTTTAATTTGATGACGTTGAACTAATATTTTTTCAGCAATTGCACCAGCAGCTACTGACGGAGCAGTTACTCTTGCAGATGTTCTTCCACCTCCAGCAATATCTCGAATACCGTATTTTTGCTGATAAGTAAAATCACCATGACTTGGGCGATAGAGATCAGCAATATTACTATAATCTTTCGACTTCTGATCTTGATTAACAATAACGAGACTAATCGGAGTGCCCGTTGTCTTACCGTCAACAAGACCTGAAACAATTTGAACCGTATCGGACTCTTTACGTTGAGAAACAATCTTACTTTGACCTGGTCGCCTTCTGTCTAAGGCAGGCTGTATGTCATCAACAGAAAGCTCCATTCCTGATGGACAGCCTTCAACCACGGCACCAATCATTGGACCGTGAGACTCACCCCAATTTGTAACTCTAAATAGTTTACCGATGCTATCACCAGGCATTATTGTTCTCCAAACTTGCTATCTGAAATGCTATCAATAGAGTAACCCAATTGTTCAAGGAATCGCCAATAATTTGGAAATGATTTAGCTACCACATCTGGATCTCTTATTTGTATCTTTGTCGATTTAATCGCAATCAATGCAAGACTCATCGCCATTCTGTGGTCGTCATGTGTATCTAATATAGCTGCCGTTGGTGTTCCGCCTTCGATTGCCAATGAGTCTTCAGTCGTAGTAACTGTAATACCCATTTTTCTAAGCTCAGTAGCAGTATCTTCAATTCGATTCGATTCTTTAAAGGCAAGATTCTCAATATTGGTTACTACAGTGGCTCCTTCAGCAAATACTGCCACAGCAGCAAGTGTCTGAACAACATCAGGCATATCTCCCATGTCTACCTTAACTGCTTTCAACTGCTTTGGTCCTTGGCAGTGATAGCCTTCATCATCTTGCCAAATTTTGCAGCCCATTAATTCAAGTACGTTGGAAAACTCAGCTTCACCCTGTAATGAGCGTTCTGGATAGAAGTTGCTAATACAAACATGACCTCCAGAAATTGCTGCTGCGGCCAAAAAATAAGATGCCGACGATGGATCTGATTCCAATTGATAATCGATACCATTATATCGTTGATTTGATTCTATTTTAAAATTTTGTAATGCGTCATCAGTCTCTATTTGAATACCAAACTGTTCTAGCAAATCGATAGTTATTTGAAGATAAGGTTTTGAAACAGGAGCAGCCTTTAGCTTTATCGATATACCACCTTCTAATTGCCCAGCAGCCATCAGCAAAGCAGAAATATACTGGCTACTTGTACTACCACTCATTTCTACATGACCACCTCTGATTGGCCCAGAAACCTTTACGGGTAAAGTTGAAGCAGGAGACTGATTGTCAGAAGTAATAGTCGCTCCGATTTTTTCTAGAACCCTAAATAGCTCTTCCATCGGTCGAGAATTCATTTTTTCACTTCCTGACAAGGTGATGGGACTATTACTTAAAGCTAAAATAGGCATAACAAAGCGAGAAAATGAACCACTTGCCGAACTATTAATTTGATCCGTTGAAAAATCTCTTAAGTCTCTGAATCCTTTACAGTCAAGACGGTTATCTTGCCATTTAAAAGTAGCACCAAGTTTTGATAGACCCTCTATTGAAGTATCTATATCTTCATTGTGTGGCATATCTCTTAAGATGGAATCCTTTTCACTCAAAGCAGCCAAAATTAATAAACGATTTGCTAAGTATTTACTACCAGGTAAGGTAATAACTTTATCAAGCTTTGAGTTTATTGGATAATCTAGTCTTATTACTGTCATTGTCTCTAATTTTCTATGTTATATATTGCTTATGTCTATATTATGAATTCTAATTGATTGCTCATTTAGCATCCACAACTCATTTAATTGATTCAATAACTGATCGGTTAAATTATCGTTACTTTTTCTGCGTTGCAGATTTCATGAGTAGGCTAAAGGCTTTCAAATCATCCATTAAAGTACTTTCATTTAAACTAATAATGCGAGTGATAGCCGAGCCAGAAATTACACCCGCGAACCCTAAAGTAACCGCAGTTGTTACATGTTCATGCTGACTAATGCCAAAACCAAGCACAGGCGGAGGAGCATTATATTTAAGTAAAGTATTCACTACCTTTTCAGGATATTCAACCTTAGTATTGTCTCCTGTAACACCAGGGCGGCTGACAACATAAGTATATCCACCTTTTTGCTCACTTACCTTTTGAAGTGTTGCATCAGATGCATTAGGTGGCGCAATGAATACAGCATCTACCTTTGCATTTTCTGCCGCTTCAACAAATGGTTGGGACTCGACTAAAGGTACATCAGCAATCAAAACTGAATCAATTTTTGAATCATTGCAGCGCTGGTAAAATGTTTGAATACCTGGCTTATACACGAGGTTGGCATAAACTAATAAACCCATGGGTATTTCAGGATATCGCTTGCGTACTCCTGCTAATGAATCGAAGCAACTTTTAACGGTAATACCATTTTCCAGGGCAACTCTTGCTGCTTCTTGAATAAGCACACCATCGGCAACCGGATCAGAAAACGGAATACCAATTTCTAAAGCATCAGCACCATTTTCAATAAGTGTCTCAATATAGGTAATACTTGAAGGCAGATCAGGGTACCCCAACATCACAAAGGGTATCCATGCAATTTGATTTTTCTCATCTAATGACGCAAACATATTTGTATAACGCGACTGATTATTTTCCATTATTTTTCTCCGCGATTGCATCAAGTACTGTTGCCATATCCTTATCACCTCTTCCTGATAAGTTAACTAAGAGACATAGCTTTTTTGAATCCTTGGGATGAGACCTTGCTACTTTCAGTGCATAAGCCAGTGCATGGGAAGATTCTAACGCAGGTATAATACCTTCAGTTCGAGTCAATAATAAATTAGCTTCAAGCGCTTCATCATCCGTTACTGTAAAATATGTTGCTGCCCCAGATTCCTGAAAGGCGACATGCTGTGGGCCTACACCTGGGTAATCAAGACCAGCTGAAATTGAATAGGACTCGGTAATTTGTCCTTCTTCAGTCTGAACTACTTTACTCAAACACCCTTGAAAAATGCCCAGTTCACCTAAATTCATGGTTGCGCCATGTTCTTTTGTATCTATCCCCTTACCTGCAGCTTCTACACCAACTAACTGTACGTCTGCATCTTCAAGAAATGCTTGAAATAATCCCATAGCATTCGAACCTCCACCAACACAAGCGATAGCCATATCCGGTAATCTGCCGGCCTGTTCTTGAATTTGTCGCCGAGCCTCAATACCTATGATCTGTTGAAACCTTCTCACCATATCAGGATACGGCGCAGGGCCTGCAACTGTACCTAATAAATAATGCGTCTCTTCATAACTTGAAGTCCAGTCTCTAAGG
>JAAGZM010000727.1 GCA_024206355.1 Gammaproteobacteria bacterium
CCTTCCCCTGGCTTTGCACCTTGAGCAATTTTAATCTGTAATACTTCAGCACTAACTAAGTATTTTGCCGTTACACCAAATCGACCTGATGCAATTTGTTTAATCTTCGAATTACGTTCGTTACCATATCGCGCTGGATCTTCTCCACCTTCACCAGAATTTGAACGTCCACCAAGACGATTCATGGCAATAGCAAGAGATTCATGTGCTTCAGGGCTCAGAGCGCCAATTGACATTCCGGCTGAATCAAATCGCTTTAAAATATTACTAGTAGGTTCTAATTGCTCTGAGGTTAGGGGCTCTTCTGCTAACTTCAGTTCCATTAAATCTCTGAGTGTCGAGATAGGGCGATTGTTTACTGCATCGGCAAATTGTTGATAGTCTTTTGCTTCACCAGTATTTACTGTTTGTTGCAAAAGGCTCACAACATCAGGGTTGTAGCAATGATACTCTCCGCCGTGTACGAATTTTAATTGGCCGCTTCTTTGAATGTTAACATGTGGTTTCCAAGCTCTTTGATGACACAGTAAAGCATCTTGATGCAAATCATCAAAAGTTGCACCACCAATTCGAGATGGTATAGCAGGAAAGCAAGTGTCTGCTACCGATTGGTGTAAGCCAATAATTTCAAACAGGCTTGAATTTCGATAACTGGCTATTGTTGAAATTCCCATCTTCGAGAGGATCTTCAATAGACCTTTATTAATGGCTTTCAAATAATTAACTCGACCCGAGAAAAGGTCACACTCAAGTTGCTCATTGGTATGCAGTTGGCTAATCACTTGCATTGCAAAGTAAGGATAAATGGCAGTAGCACCTAGACCGATCAACACTGCAAAATGATGTGGATCTCTACAGGTTGCTGTTTCTACAATAATGTTAACATCGAGTCTTAAGCCAACTTCGATAAGTCTGTGGTTGATTGCGCCTACTGCAACCGCGGCATGCATGGGTAGTGTTTCATCACTAATATCCCTGTCGGTTAATTGCAAAATAACACAACCATCTTCGACAAGTTCCACCGCATCATTACAAAGACTCAGCACAGCATCTTGTAAATTTTCTCCAATGGGATAATTTAGGGATAAGGTTTTAAGTTGATAGTGATTTTGATCTAGTTCTTTTAACTGCTGCAGTTTTCCATAATTGAGTATAGGTGTGGATAAAATTGCGCGATATGCAAGGCTATTTGTTTCTTGGAACATATTGTGGCCTCGGCCAAAACATGTTTCTAATGACATAACTGATTGTTCACGAATCGGATCAATTGGTGGATTAGTAATTTGAGCAAATTGTTGACGAAAGTAATCGAATAAACTACGTGACTTATGAGATAAAACGGCTATCGGTGTATCATCACCCATTGAGCTGATTGCTTCCTGGCTATTATCAGCCATGACCTTGATTACTTGTTCACTTTCTTCAATTGATAGGTTAAATAACTTTTGGAATATAGGTAACTGATCAAGTTTTTCATCAATGTAATGTTTGGCCACTCTTTTTTCTAACTTACGGTTAGAGCGTAATTTAATAGTGTTCTCTCTTAACCATTCGAGGTAAGGGTGGCGATTTTTTAACATATCATCAATTTTGTTTGTTCGCCAAATTTGACCTGTTGCCATATCCGCAGCTAGCATTTCTCCTGGACCGACACGATCTTTTTCAATGACATCTTCTTCATTATAATCCCAGACGCCTACTTCTGACGCGACGGTAAGAATACGATCTTTGGTGATCACATATCTTGCAGGCCGTAATCCATTTCTATCGATGGTACAGGCAACTTTTTCACCATTGCTCATTACAATACCAGCAGGACCATCCCACGGCTCCATGTGCATGGAGTTAAACTCATAAAATGCCCGCAGTTCAGGATCCATGTTATTACGCTTCATCCATGCAGGAGGTACTAATAATCTAAGAGCTCTGAAAATATCCATACCACCAGATAGTAATACTTCTAACATATTATCTAATGATGAAGAGTCAGAACCAGATTGATTGACTAGATGACTTAACTGAGTTAAATCTGGAATCAATGGACTAAATAATTTCCGACGTCTTGCTTTTGCCCAATTTCTATTGCCTGAAATCGTATTAATCTCACCGTTATGAGCAAGATATCTAAAGGGTTGGCAATATTTCCATAAAGGAGCGGTATTGGTTGAAAAGCGTTGATGAAATAAGCAAATGGCACTTTGCATTTTTGGGTCAGTTAAATCTGGATAAAATTTCGCAAGGTATTTAGGCATAACTAAGCCTTTGTATACCACCATCAATGCCGATAGAGAAACAACATAAAAGTTATCATCATCAATTTGATCTGCTGCACGTCGACGAGCCATAAATAGTCGACGTTCCATATCATGCTTTCTCCAGCCTGCAGGAGCTTTAACAAATACCTGTTCAATTTTAGGTAATGACTCTATAGCAACTTCACCACAAACAGAAGTGTCTAAAGGTACGGTTCTCCAGCCTAAGACTGTTAGCGTTTCCCTCACCAGTGATTTTTCGATGACACGGCGCTGTTTTTTCGCTATTTCCTCGTCGGGATTAAGGAAAATTTGACCAACAGCAAAAACTGAATTAAGACCTAATCCAAATGAGTTAGCAATCGGTTTAAAAAATGATTGAGAAAGTTGAATTGATATTCCACACCCATCTCCAGTTTTACCATCGGCATTAACTGCACCACGGTGTGTCATTCGTGTGATGGCACTGATAGCTGTATCGATTAACGATTGGCTTTGATTGCCGTCTAATTGCGCTATTAGACCAAAGCCGCAACTGTCTTTCGCTTGGGATGAATGGTATAGAGTCATTTTCGCTATATTTCTTTTAAAAAAGGGCAACTAGTCTAACAGACTTCTAGACGTCCGTTAAGCTAAAGTGTAATAAATACATTAATTAAACACTGAAATATCACCATGGCAAGGCTAATTCACAAGCCACAAGTTGCCAGTGCGACAATCAATGAAAAAGGTCTTAGAGCTTGTGAGAATTGTGTTTTATTGTGCATACTTTTAGCGTCTTAAAATGGCTAGCCATCGCCATATATTGAGAATACTAGC
>JAAGZM010000728.1 GCA_024206355.1 Gammaproteobacteria bacterium
TCTCTCTTTGCTATTCTGCCAACGCATAGAACAACTCAGCAGGAGTTTTTGCTGAAGAAGAGGTGCATAATAAACAACCCAGCGCAAAATTGTACTGTGATCAACATCAAAACCACGCTCTTTCATAATTTCTTCAATATCTCGATAACTCAAAGCGTATGCCAAATACCAACGAACACTTTGCAGGATCATATCTTGTTGAAAATATCTGCCTTTAAAGAAAATAGACGTCCTTTACTTATCTTAAAAAGCTCTAATACTATCATAGACTGATATTTGCGACAGAACCCAAGAATACCCAGAATAGTCGATCACGATCCTTCAATACTGAATGTTTTTGCCGCCGGTTGAGTACAGCTAATTGGTGACGAAGTGCAATGTTCTCAGCAGTTAGATTAGCAACAACATTAAGTCTTTGAACCTAGAATCCTCAGTTGACCGGCTCTGACTTATGGTTATTTATTTCAAAACAGCAACTTACAGAAGGATTAGTATTCACCCATTGAGAGAGTTTGCCTACACATTTGATTGCACGTTTTTTAGACTTATTGACTTGACGGCAAAAGCCTTACATAGAATGACTATGAACTGCTTTTTAGTCGGCGCCACTAAGCCTAAAAAACACACACTCAAACGCGTCCAACTGAGGATTCTAGGATGAGTAATTTAATCATCGAAAATTGGAGCAACGATGGTTTGACTTAAAAGAGTGTTAATGAAAGTACTTATGTGCGATGAAACATAGAGTGCTAGTGTTGTTTCTTAAATCAATTAAGCAACATGTGTAATGCAAATCACACTTAAGGATAGCCCCTTAAGTGTGATTGCTAAAAATACCAGAAAAGCAATGATTGCATTTAGGTTGTTGGTATCTCTTCACGAAGTTTGGAAATTACTTTGGGTAACATTTTTGATATAACGTAGCCCGAACAAACAGCAATGACAAAGTACACAGCAAAAGAATCCCCTTGTTCAAATAGCGCATGTCCAATGCCTAGTAACATTGCATAAATCCAGATAATACTTGCTACACACGTAATAGCACTATCTTTGATACCCGCAGATATAGGTGTAACATTAGATATTTCTCTAACCTTTTCCCATCCTTTACCGTGTATTCTCAAGCGACCATAAAATTTAATCGCTTGCGGACTAGGACCTTTTGTTGACGTCAAGAATGTTACAACTAAACAAACGACTAATGTCATACCTGTCGTAATAAGCATCCTTACTGCAAACCATTTTTCTTCTCCAGAATCAGGCAACAAGTAAACTAATGCATTTCCACCAATCACAGCGGTTAATAAGGCTGATATTTCAGACCATACATTAATTCGCCACCAGTACCACCTTGCTATCAACACCACAGAGATTGGAATAACGATGACGCTAATATATTCATAAGCATCAAGAATACTAGTAAGTTGAGTTGTTACAATCAGCGCAACTAAAGTAAGGGCTAACATGCTAATACGTGCAACTTTTATGTAATGGCTCTTATCCTTACCTTTAACCATATAAGGTTCGTATATATCGTTTACAAGGTATGAAGACCCCCAATTTAGCTGGGTATCAAGGGTACTCATAAATGCCGCTAATAAAGAGGCAACCATAATTCCTTTTAACCCTATAGGGAGGAATTTTTCAATCATAAGTGGGTAAGACTGCTCTGCGTCTTGTAGTATTGGGAAGTAAACTAAAGAGGCGACACCTACAATAATCCAAGGCCAACTACGCAATACCAGATGACAAAAAGCAAACCAATACAGACCGAGCATAGCATCACGCTCAGTACGAGCAGCTAAAGTTCTTTGTAGAAAATAGCCGAAACCTGGAGCATAATTTAGCCAACCTATTGTAATTAAGATAACAAACGTTGCTGTTTTCAAATCCCAATCGAAATCTGGAAACATTTGTAATGTATCGGGTTTAAAGCCAGGTGATGCTTGTACTGCTGCCGCAATACCGCCTTGATCTAATAAATCAACATACACTATAACTGCTAATGCTATTGAACCGAATATTGCCAAAGCGAATTGTATAAGATCAGTATAAACAACACCATAAAGCCCCGACAATGCAGTATAAGCAACAGCTGCCACAGCGAGCACTATTAAAATTAACGTTGTAGAAGTAATATCGCCAAAGAGTGGCAAGGAAAATAATGGATATTGGGATAAACCAAGTATCACTACAATAATTTTAGACATCGCTAACGTTACTGATGCGATTACAATTGAATTAACAAAAACACCATCAAATAACGCTTTGAAAACCCTTAAAAAATCTGTTGCGTTACTTTTATCATAACGTTGTGAAATTAGCTCTATTTCTGTCAGTGCTTCAGATCTACGCCATAAGCTAGCAAAAAAGAATACCGATATGATAACGCCAATAATACTAACCCACCATATCCAGTTAGCATATATGCCTTGCTCGCGAACAGCTCCTGCTACAAATAAAGGGGTATCGGAAGAAAAGGTAGTGGCAACCATTGACGTACCAGCGATATACCAAGGAAGCGATCGACCTGCGACAAAAAAATCAGCAGTGCTTTCACTCGCCTTCTTAGTAAAGATTAAACCAATGCCTATAGCAGCCACTACATACAATAAGACTATTAACCAATCAATTATGCTCATGAGAAACCTTATACATCTATATTTGTAATTTTATGTAAACCATAACTATCAAACTTTGCCCAGGTATCAGTCATATCAATAATTTTACCTGTTTCACGAGACTCATCTAATTTTATCGCTGTTAAGCCAGCTTCGAGAGCATCTAATATCGAGACGGGTAACGGTTTTTCTTCATGAAAATATGCTATCCAGTCCGCGGCCATTTGTTCTTCTGCCCCATAATGCATAGAAATAGAATCATCATGTTGATAAGTTTTATCAATTAAAATGTCAGAGGATATAGCATCATGAACTTTATAATAATTTCTAACAAAGTCACCTTCTGCCATACCTTTAGTGCCAAAAACGCTAAAATGACGGTACTCATCTGGCACATTTAAATTGGTATGAAAGCTGAGATTAACACCATTTTCATATTCAATTAAGGCGGTCTGATGATCGATAAGCTGCGAGTCATTATCGAAAACTTCATCTATTCCTCCCCAACGCGATTTTCTTTCGTGATAAACCTCATGTTTACCTAGTTCTTTATTTTTAGCTATAAACGTTTTTTTGCCGCCAAAACTTACAATTTTAAAAGGTCTGCTCTCTATGGCTCCTTGATATATATCCAAATCGTGGCAGCATTTTTCCAACATGAAGCCACCAGATAAGTCTTTCTGTCTTCGCCAATCACGCATAAAAAATGCGCCGTGTTCCGGTGCAATATGTTCAGAAGTTTCTATACTAGTCAATTCACCTAATTGCCCCATTTCTATTGAAGATTTAAGATCTTTATATAAAGGTGAATAGCGTAAAACCATACCAACCAAAATATCATCAACTGCATTGTGTTTTTTAAGCAGATCTAGCATGGCAAATGTTTGTTCTTCAGTTGTCACGACAGGTTTTTCAGTGAATATTTTAACGCCATATTCTAAGCCAATACGAATATGCTCTAAGTGCATATGATTAGGAGAACCGACCATCAACAAATCTATCTTTTCATTTTTCATCATCATGGTTAAATCATCATATCCATTCATTTTTATGCCATTAGATTGCATATATTCGATTTTGACAGACGCAGGGTCTGCATAAGCAATAACATCAAAATCATGAATAAGATCAGACATTACTTTTGCAACGTAACTTAATCTATCACCTAAACCACATAAGCCAACTTTCATTTAATTATCCAACATATCTAATACTAAGAAAAAACGGGAATATATATTTGATATTCCCGCGACCAGTGAATCGGTCAAAGCATCCTTGCTCAGTCTAAAACATTACTTATTTTCAACTTAGTTAAAAGTTGAAGCTAATCCCCAATCCTAATTTACGACCAACCTGTCCTAACGAAAGAGGGCGTTTTCCATTGCCTGAAGTAAGATCAGAAGTAGTAAACACTTTTTCTTGCTCATCAGTTAAATTAATAACTTCTACAAAAACATTTAAGTTTTCTGCGATTTCATACTTAAAAGATAAGTCAAATTGACCATATGAATCAGACCATATTTCACTAGCGCCAAATACATCGACAGGCACCAATAAGAACTCATCTCTCCATGAATAGGCTAATCGTGCTTGAATAGGACCGTTATCATAATAAATGGCTGAATTCATACTTAGGTCCGAAATACCTGGGAAGGATATTTCTTTACCGGAATTAAGCTCTAAATCTGCGTTTACCGTGGTTAAATTAAAGGTTAAGCCCAACCCGTCTAATGGCTCAGGAAGAAATGTAAATGCTTGGGTATAGCCGATCTCCAAGCCAGATATTGTCGCTTTACCTTGATTATCAGGTTGACTCACTGATTTGAACGTTACCCCTGAAATCTCAACATCCGTATTATTGGTTGCAACAATATAATCAGCAATTTCTTTGTAGTATAACGATGCAGTAAGCGCACTTGACTCTTCAAAATACCATTCAATACCTAAATCTAGGTTATCAGCGGTATAAGGCTTCAAGTTTGGATTACCAAAAGCTGCTATAAAATTGGTTGCATTTACAATATTCAGTGATGGCGCTAAATCTGTAAATTCAGGTCTTGTTATTGTTTGAGAGTAAGAAAAACGAGAGACTACATCTTCACTTACGTCTAGTTTCAAGTTAAGACTAGGTAAAAAATTTGTGTAGCTGTTATCAAAAGGAAATTCTTCAACTGGACCTGATAATACAGGTACATTAATTGCGCCTTGTTGCTCAAGGGTTAACGTTTGTGATTGACCAACTACATCAGTGTTGGTATTTACAATACGAACACCGGCATTACCACTTAGTGGCATATCGCCAAGTTCACTGTTTATTTCTAATTGTAAATAGGCTGCTAATGTATCTTCTTGTGCATTAAAACTACCTAACGTATTTTCAGTCATAACAATATTTTGACCACGATTCGCTAAGTTTGCATTGTGATCAGGAAATAATAGATCTGAAGGCGTTAGTCCTGGCATAGTACTATTAAGAAAGTTTGACGGAGCAGCTTGATATGCATTACCTAATAATACAGGGTTTAATCGACCACTATCAGTACCCGTAAAATCGTTAAAGTCTTTTTCTCTTGAACGCCAGCGAACACCAACTTTAACCTCGGTAATACCATCAGCCCCTGTATCATATGCAGCGTCGAATTTCAGTGAGCTTTCTTCATCGGAGTTAAAACGATTTTTAAGCTCTATTTGTTGAATCGCATAGTTATCCGGATTTTGCAATTGTGCATCATCAGCCGTAGGTGTAAAGTTTACTACGTCATTAGACGTTGAAGCGGTACCTTCAACTGTACGAACAATGTTTGTAGCATCTTGAACACCATCAACGAATGACAATACAGAACGTCCGACATTAAGTACACCGTCCGCTTTTGCATAAGCAATATCACCAGTAAAGATCCAGTTACCCACTTCATGTTCAATATTTAAACCAAGATTTAAGCTTTCATCTTCACCATGACGTACATCGGTAAAAGTTTCAATATTTGCAATCGTTGGGAAAGAAGTTAACGTACCATCTTGAATTACAGCTTCAGGACAAGTAATACTACCATCAGCATTTCCTGATACGCTACACATTTCAACCCCTGCATGACTAAATGCATAAAGCGAATATATTGCACCATATTGGCTAGAATCAATATCTCGTTTAGAGTAAAGCGTATCAAAAACAATATCAGTGCTGTCTAAACGCCATTGCAAACTAGCATTAAATGTTTGTCTATCTCTTTCTTCAGTAAAAATTTCAGGGTTAGCTGAAAATGCACCTAATGTTTCAGAACCAGTATCTCCCAAACCATCGCCATCAGTGTCGAGTGATTGCCAATTTGCATAACCAAAAGAGTTACCTAAATCTTCTCTTATTGCACGCTGTGAAAGACTGACTGATACAACAGCACCAAATGTTTCATCATCATTTACCCAGCTATGTAATAGACTGCCAGAAGGTTTTGTTTCTTCACTGAAATCGCTATATTGACCACGAATTGAACCTGCGGTTTTATTGCCCAACTCCAAGGGTCTTGCGGTCTTAATATTAACAGAACCACCAATGCCACCTTCTACATGCTCCGCAGAAGCTGTTTTAAACACTTCTAACGTATTAATGATTTCTGACGGAAGTACATCAAAATTAGTTGCTCGGCCTGTCGTACTTGCAGCACCACCATCTAGCGTTGAATCAAAAGATTCTGTGCCACTAACAAGTGTGCGACCATTTACTGAACCTCGTACGAAATCAGGACTTAAACCACGAATAGAGACGAAATCACCTTCACCTCGGTCACGCTGAATGGCAACACCAGGAATACGTTGTAAAGCTTCGGCTACATTTCTATCAGGTAATTTACCAACATCTTCTGCCGAAATCGCGTCAACAAAATTGCTGTCAAATCGTTTGATATTCAATGACTCTTTAACACTACCTCTAATACCTCTAACTACTATCGTTTGAATTTCGTTTCTTCTAGACTCTTTTTCTGAGCTTGCTTCTTCTGCAAACGACATCTGCGCTAATGGCAAACTTAATACGGATACTGCTAAACCTTTAATCGCTAGATTTTCGATGTTAGCTACTTTGCTTTTTTTAAAATCATTATGTTTCATTTCACTTCCTCTGATATTTATTGTTTTATTGTTTTATTGTTTTAATAAATGAGTAATTACTATTCATTAGTCTAAAATGATGTTCAATGAATTTTTTATTTATGTAATAGAGTATTTAAATTTAAAAGAAAAAGCAGTAGTAAGATTCAAATATAAAACTTTATGGTATAACGTCGACAAAAAAATATTGATAGAGCTCGATCCGTTTGAACAGCGATGAAACAGTAAAAATATCCCAATGTATCGCGTTCATCGCACGATAACTGGCAGAACGTTAGTACGATCTTAACTGCTCTGAGGATATCGCAGCAGATCAGTCATTGACTTAAGGACAGTATATACTTTCCCTTTAATTATTCGCTTCACTAATCGGGCTTCTATCGTTGGCGGTAATTCTGGCCACTTTTTCTCGCTTGAGGCGTTGTTATTAGACAGAGTATCTGGTCTCTGTTACTAATCTTTCGAATAACCTCTAATTGTGTCCCTTTCTTTAAAGGGACGAGCCAGTAACGCTCTGTCCCTGTGTTATTCCATTTATTTAACAAACCCAGCGAATAAAACCCTTTATAAAATTGCGCTAAAGAATTATCGGGAGTCGATGAAATTAAATCAGCAGCTAAACTCATTTCATTGGTGGACACTTTGTCGAATGAAGAGGTGGTTAATAAGTGACTCGTTAACTCCATTTGACATACCATTTGAATTTGTGGGTAAGCAGATTAATGTTTGTCGTTATGTAATTTCCCAAAAGCTATGTCGTTTTCTTTTGTATCAGGCATTCGCCAAACACCCCCATCGATGCAGAGCAGCTTCAATCCACAAAAAGTTGGATAGAGTGTTTTTTCATACCAAGGCTGTTTAATCTGATTAAAATACATTTAACCACTTCCGCACTGAGTCGCTACTTTGCTTGAACAACTACGCATATGCGTTGTTATCACCCGCTTTACTTGAGCACCTTAGAGATTGGTGGCGTTTCGCTAATCAACAAGGGCAAATGTTTGAGGGAATTTGATTATTTCCAGGCTTGAATCCTATCGACCATATGACTTCTCGCCACCTTAGCCTAATGGTTTAATGAAACTGGAAAGGTTTGTAGCTTAAAATAAGTAAAACAAAAACGGTCATCGAAGCATTGATAAAAAATGCTAAAAAGTTACCACGAAAAATATATAAATCGCTCACATGGGATAGAGGTTATGAGATAACTAATCACAAATCATTTACGCGAGCGACAAAAATCCCAGTATATCTTTGCGAACCATATTGCCCTTGGCAAAGAGGCTCCAATGAAAATATTAATAGACTATTACGGCAATATTTCCCTAAAGGAACTGATTTATCCGTACACAGCCAACAAAAGTTGAGTAGTGTTGCCAGAAAGCTTAACGAAAGACCAAGAAAGATACTAGAATATGAAACACCAACAGAACTGAAGATGGTGAAGTTGATTTAGATGCCCCACGCTATAGAGACTCAAGCTTTGAGCCTCAACTAGTTAAGAAAAACCAAACCCGTTTCACTTCAATGGATGACAAGATTTTATATTTGTACTCCAAGGGCATGACTACCCGAGACATCGTCGCTACCTTTAACCTAGAATCCTCAGTTGGACGCGTTTGAGTGTGTGTTTTTTAGGCTTAGTGGCGCCGACTAAAAAGCCGTTCATAGTCATTCTATGTAAGGCTTTTGCCGTCAAGTCAATAAGTCTAAAAAACGTGCAATCA
>JAAGZM010000729.1 GCA_024206355.1 Gammaproteobacteria bacterium
AAAGGACCGCCAAACAGGTGAAAAGCTTTACACTAATTACAGTGCGGCTATTTTTGCCAAGTCACCAGCTCAAATTGATTACTATAATACTTCATTAGTTGAGGGTAATTACGTTGTAGTTAACTGTGAAAAGCTAAAAGTTGATGTTAGCGAAAGCAACGGCAAGCAATACATAAAGCTACAAATGGAAAACGCAAGGCTGGAAGGTGCAAAATACATTGAATCTAAACAGGGCGGATTCCAGCAAGCACCAGCGCAGCAGCAATACCAACAACAACCGCCAGCGCAAGGCGGATTCCAGCAACAAGCGCCACAGCAGCAAGGTGGATTCCAACAGCAACGACCTATGCACCAGGCTATGGCGCAAAATGGAATACAGCCAAACCAGCAAGCGCCACAAATTGATTATGACGACGACGTAGCTTTTTAAACAATAACTAAACAGCCTGTATGAGCCGTACAGGCTAAACAAGAGGTAATTATGATTGATGAGGATTATGTTGAAGCGTTAGAAAAGCAAGCTGAATGCTTGGCACATCACTTACAAGTGCTTACTTTTGACGATACTAAAAGCAACGTAGTTAATGCTGAAAAGGCTATAAATAGTTATTTTGAATTTAAGCGCGATAACTCAAACGATTAAAAACAAGAGGTAATTATGAGTAAAGTAATATTAAATTTAGATGAATCAACTTTAAATATAACAGATAACACTGGCGCTTTTGTTGGCACTTTAATAAGTATTGATGTAGCTGACACTGTAAACGCAGCAGGAGAGTTAACT
>JAAGZM010000730.1 GCA_024206355.1 Gammaproteobacteria bacterium
AACATTCATTTGAAGAACTACTTGATAAAAGGGCATCTGCCCTTTTATCGGCAGTTAAAATAATTACTAAACAATGCAAACAAATTGAGTCAATGAAAAATTGCGAAAATTGTAATTTTTATTATAAGCATCCAACAATGGGTGAACCTTGCAAAACTTGTAAAATCCAAGACAAATGGAGTAAGAAAAATGAATAACATTTACGGACAGTGCCCTATGTGCAACGCACCTGGGGTTACAAGAGAAAATATACCAGGCGGAAGCGACACATGCAAGAATGGTCATGTGTATTTTTCATCAACCGCCGTGAATCAGCCAGCTGATATTGTGAGCAAGCTGGAAGGTGCTATGGACATCCTGCGCAAAGCTATGGAGGATAAAACAGAAGGTGAACTGTATCACACTTGGCGTATTGGTATTAAATATTGCATGTATGACGCAATATTGCATGAAATCGAAAAGCCTGAGCCTGATTTTTCTATGAAGCAACTTTCCGAGGCTTGTGACAATGGGGCCGAGGCATTTTTAAATGAATTATTAAAGGAGAAATAATCGTGAGTGAATTAACAGAATGAATATTTTAGTGTGGTTGGTGCTATTTGGTTTAGTGACTCTTTTTTTAGTGAATCGAGTATGCCATTGGCGGGGCCTTTCAATACAAGAGGTTTATAAATGCTATAAAGAAAGGGGATTATTGCCAGAGTTTATATTATACGTCGTTATTTGGCCTATAAGTATGTCTGTATTGCTTACAGCACTTGCATTTTTAAATATAGATAGTCTGTTTAAATAAGGTTATTATTTGTTCGTGCCCCT
>JAAGZM010000097.1 GCA_024206355.1 Gammaproteobacteria bacterium
GGTACTGACAAGTTAAATATTTTTACCTTTAATTGTGGGGTCGGTTCCCTATATTTATCTAAATCATTAGACTCTAGTGGGAATAGATTAAGCAATTATTGAAGATATAACTCAATTTGAGTAACGTCATCCCATGCACCAAAGTTAATTTGTCAGTACCCTGAAACGGTATTGGTTTGGGCTGCAAGAAATTTAGTCCCAGAATTTTTGGGTGCCTTGGTATTGGCAGGTATAATGGCAACGGCATTATCGTCAGCTTCTACCTTTCTTTATAGTGCCATTAAAAAAATAAAGCCAGGGTTCTGATCCTAGATGTCCTCGTGTTTCTCTAGGATTGCGTATATCTTTTCTCGAATCGGATCGGGCAGTGGTGCAGGCTGATGGTTCTCCAGGATATTGCGCAGATCATCGTCGATACGTTCAGTCAGTTCCTTGTCCGGAATGGAGCTTGAACTAAGAGGGAAGGCGGCTCCAAAATAGCTGGTATTCCAGTAATTGTCTCGGCAGTGCTTTACAGTGTGCTTATCTGCGAGATAGTTACCCCTGAGCCCCACAGATCGGGTGACATCTAAAGCAAGGTGTTCATCATCGACGGGGATCCCCTTCCACATACAGCGGAGCATTCCGGCAAGATCGTTGCAAAGCAGCAATGAGTGCAAAGAAAAAGTGATCCCATCATCTAGTATGCCTAGGTAGTCCATCGTGCCAGGCTGCATGTAGAATGCTTCCATCAATCCAATTCCAATCTGTATGCATGCATCCTGGTTGAAACGTCGTGCAGAAGAATTTCCACCTCCTCCAGCTGTCGGGGGCAGTCCATAGTGACCCCTGATCTGGCGCATGGCCATGTCGGCCAATAGTTCCGGTACCTTGTTCTTCAGATTCCCGGTGCTGGGTTCCATAAAGTCGTTTTCCGCACAGCCTATGCAGAACGAGCCTTCTCGAACAAGTTGCGATAGAACCATACCAGCAAAATCAGTAGCCAGACTGTGAGTTAAGCAACCTGCGATTGTGTAAGGAGCAGTGCCGCCGCCGATAGAGACAGTTCCCACCATTGAGGGAATTCCACACTCGGCAGCTCGAATGATCTGATCGCAATGTGTCTTGGCGTAGTAGAGCGGCAGTGGTGTGATTTGAAGATTGAAGTAGGGTTTCTCTGCGAGCTTATCCATCCCCCCTCGAATTGCTGCGGCCATCTCAATGATTGCGTTTAAGGAGATGATATTATCGCACAGGTACTCGAGAGGCTTGGTTGTGTTCTCGGCCATTGCTACGAACGCTCCAATCTCACCATGTAGGGTAGGGTCCGGGACATCTATAACCGGCACACAGACTCCATCAATGTTCGGAAGTGCATCGGAAACCCGCGCGATGGTGGCTATATCCTCTCGGGTACTCTCCCTCAGTTCTCCTGTTTCGAGGTCAACCACTTTGATGCAGGTCATTCCGGGGATGAATGATGTGGCTCCTTCTTTGAACTCAAGGTAGTCGCTCGCGTCGCGATTCCAAAGCTTCACGCTTTTCGACACTGTTGAGAGACATTTTTCCACGAGCTCGCGATCGAACTTCACCACATTATCCGGCGTGATTTCACAGCCTGCTTTGGTGAAATAGTCGAAAACCCGAGGATCTGGATCGAACGCAACGCCAATTTCACTCATAAGCTGAAAGGTAGCATCGAGGATCTTCTGGACATCAGCTTCCGGCAGAATATTATAGATTGGGGTTGTCCTGTATAACTGTTCTTCATTTTTCGTGGTTGACTTACCACGACTGGAGCGGCCACCTTTTCTACGTTGCATAATCCTGTACCTTCAAATTCCTCGTAATAGAAGAATAAACATTCTATTTTCCTATGTCTAGAATAAAGTAGCAGCTTGAAATTAAAATTAACTTGATTTGTTAGCTTGATAATTTTAACTTGTCAGTACGTATTTACTATAGGTTGAACAAAAATTTAAATGAACTTTAAACCCCAAAAAAACCAAATTATAGGGTTGTCGATTTTTGTTTTATTTGTTGTTTGTATAATCAGCCTAATTTGTGAAGATTCTACTACAGTAGGTGAATTTAATGTGTATTACGGCAATCTACATGCCCACACAGGGCTATCCGATGGGGTCGGGACTCCTGCCCAGGCCTTTGCAAAAGCACGCAATATCGCCCACCTAGATTTTTATGCCATTACAGATCACGATTACTGGCCCGATGATATGACCGATTCTGATTGGTCTCAAATAAAACAAGCCGCTAACGATTATAATGAAGATGGGGTCTTCACCGCCTTTTGGGGTTTTGAATGGACCAGCGATATAGAAGAAAATAATAATGGGGATAAGGGGCTGGGTCATTTTACTGTAATTAATAGCGATGACTGGGCTCATAGTCGAAATTCTGCTACAAACACCCTTTCCAAATTTGCAAAATGGCTGGATGGCACTAGCGGTGTGGCATTTTTTAATCATCCTGGTCAATACAGTACGACTTTCGACAAATTTATTTTTGACCACAGTGATAACATAGTGGGTATGGAGCTGTGGAATCGGGCTTCAGGCTTTTCCTATTATTACAATAATGGCTACAATAAAAATGACGGCGGTTATGGTTATTACGATGAAGCTCTCAGGTTAGGGTGGTATATAGGAGCCAGCGGCGGTCATGATACCCACGACAATTCCTGGGGAGTGATGAATGACTACCGTTTAGCAGTGCTGGCTAAGGAAAACACCAGGACATCTATTTTGGCTGCCTATAAAGCGCGTAGATTCTTCTCCAGCGCTGATAAAAATATTTCCTTTTCTTTCACTGCCAACGGTTCTGAAATGGGTTCAAAAATTAACGGGGGCTCTTTGAGTATTACCATTGAGGCTTCAGATACAGACAATGAAAAATTTGACCGCATACAGCTGCTTAAAAATGGAGATGTGGTTAAAACCTGGACCCCGAATACAGCCAACGCTTTGGTTACTCATACATTGACTGCTGCTAAAGATGATTATTTTTATGCAAGAGTCCGGCAGTCAGATAAAGATGAAGCGGTCTCCTCACCAATTTTTATCACTACCGATGGAACCCCAAAAATTTAGGACTGACAAATTAATGGTACTGACATGCAGATGTTGCTGTTATACCAATGAGAAGTCTTGGTTTACGTTGTCAAACCGTTTGTGCTGCGCCATTCAGCTTGATAATTGATCACCAATTGGTAGTCTTCTAATCCTTTTGCCAGTAGCTCTGAATATTGCATTAGTTAATGCAGGGGCAACAGGAGGTATTGGTATTTCACCTACTCCTGTTGGAACATCATCCCATGGTAAAATGTGACATTCGAAGTTTTCAGGAATTTTGGCAATTTTTGACAGTGGGTATTGATGAAAATTATTCTGAATAATTTGCCCATCCTTTACGGTGATTTCTAGATTGAGAGCAGTACTCAAACCATCCACAGTTGCTCCCTGTAATTGTGCTTCGACTGCATTAGGATTGACTGCAAGACCACAATCTATGGCAGCAACAATTCTCTCGATAGTCAGCTCACCAGATTTGCTTACAGAGACTTCTATGGCATGAGCGGCGTAACCACCGAAAGTAAAATGTGTAGCTATTCCTATTCCCTTACCTTTTGTTTGAGCTTTCTTATAATCAATTTCACTGGCTACAAATTTTAATAATTTGGCAAGACGACCTGGGTTAAATGTAGGTCCACCATGACCTTCATACTTAAGCTCCCGTGCTTCTCCAAGAATGCTGAGTTGAAAATCCAACGGGTCCTGTGCTGTTTCATGGGCAACTTCATCAATAAAGCTTTGGACAACAAAAGCATTAGCTGTATGCGCAGGTGCTCTCCAACTGCCTCTAGGCACACCGGATTTAATAGGAAAATATTCCTGTTGAAAATTTGGAATAATTTGTGCTGGGTAATCATCGGTATAGAGTTCTGCACCCCATAATTTATCGTCAGTCATATTTGGTCGACGATAGTATTTACTGGCACTAGCTAAACGCTGACTCCAGGCAGTGATTTGATTATTTTTACCGAGTCCAGCAATCATCTGGTGTTTACCAGAAGGACGATAAAAGTCATGTTGCATATCATCTTCACGGGTCCATACAAGATTGATGGGTTTTCCTGACTTTTTTGAAATAAGAGCAGCTTCAACGGCATAATCTGTTGATAATCTGCGACCAAAACCACCGCCAACTCTGGTCATTTCAATGGATATATTTTCACGATCGATGCCACAAGCTTTGTTTATACCTCTTGATGCACCAGAGGGTATTTGTGTAGGAACAATTACCTGACAGGCATTATCTGTTACATGGGCAAAACAGTTTTGAGGTTCCATTGGAGCATGGCTGACAAAAGGGATAAAATACTCACGTGTAATGACTTTTTTTGCAGCTTTTATTGTACCTTTAAAATCACCATCATCACGGACCATTTGTCCATTTTGAGCTAATAATTTATCGCATTGCTCAAGGAATGTTTCTGAGGATTCATTTTCATGGGGGCCTTTATTCCATTCAATTTTAAGAGCCTTACGTCCTTGTATTGCAGCCCATGTATTATTTGCTATTACCGCTATCCCATCGGCAATGATAAAATATGGTTCACCTTCTTTAGGTCCTTGGATATGAATCACATCAACAACGCCTGTAATTTTCTTAGCGGCACTATCGTCAAAGGATTTCACTGTGCCATCGAGATAGGGAGAGCGTTGCATAACTGCGACAAAAGCCCCATCGATTTTGGCGTCTATTCCATATCTTGTACGTCCTGTAACTATTTCATGAGCATCAAGTGTTTTTATTCTGGTCCCGGCTATTTTATATTCCTTGATAGGCTTTAATTCAGGTGACTCTTCACTGAGGGGTAATTGTGAAGCAATTTTAATTAAATCAGAATACGGAAGTTTTTTGTTATTTACGGTATTAGTTACATAACCATTTTTGCAACTGGCTTGGGTTGCGTCAATATTCCATATCTTTGCTGCAGCCTGTTGTAAAACCTGCCGGGCTTTAGCTCCTACCTCTCTCATGAAATTGAAATTACTCGTTAACCCTGTACTACCACCAACACCTTGACCACCGTATTTCCATGCAAAGCCATCTTTGGTTTTTACAATACCCAGAGGCATTTGTTTTACTGAAACCTGATCCCAATCAACTTCTAGTTCTTCTGCGATCAGCATCGGTAATGTACTTTTTATTCCTTGCCCAATTTCAGGTTGATTGTTGCCAATGA
>JAAGZM010000731.1 GCA_024206355.1 Gammaproteobacteria bacterium
GATAAAAATCAGTGTTCACAGTAAGTAAAAATAGGTGTTCACGCCAGGTAAAATTCAGTGTTCACAGTTGGCAAAAATATGCAATTGTGTCTCGATCTTTTAATTCGAAAAATATTATGCTTACTCATGAGTGGCGTATTCCTCGGTTAATTAAAATGTTTTTGTCGACACCTAATCAACCAGATACGCCGCTTCTTTTCAATCGCTAAACACCAAATTCGGTTATAACTCGCCATATGTTCGTAAAAGTCGATCCCTGGAAGCGGCCTTGCCCTGGCTTTATCTGAAGGGTATTTCTACCGGTGAAATGGGTGAAGCGCTCAAAATACTGGTTGGCTCTGATGCCCATGGATTATCAGCGAACACCATTGCACGTCTTAAGCAGGTCTGGGCACAGGAATATCAACACTGGTGCACCCGTTGCATATTTTTGCCAACTGTGAACACTGAATTTTACCTGGCGTGAACACCTATTTTTACTTACTGTGAACACTGATTTTTATCGAAGCGTGAACACTTTTTCGTTAAGGTAAAAATAATTATCCACAGGTCAGAAAGAACTTTTCTGACATTTCCCTTCCCCTCTTGCAGGTATTGAATTTGTCTTTATCCTGCGCTCCTTTTGCTACTAGTCAACGGGAGCCACATGACTACGAAGAGGATTAAAATGTTCAAACTGAAAGAGATCTTACGTTTGAAATACGAGGCGCAATTGTCGTTGCGTCAAATTGCCCTGAGCCTGAGCTTATCGGTGGGTGTGATTTCCAAGTAC
>JAAGZM010000732.1 GCA_024206355.1 Gammaproteobacteria bacterium
AAGTGACTAGCGAACAAGAATTAAGAATAGAAAAGCTTAATGCGTTGATAAAGTTACAAACCAAGCTACATGAGCAGCAAGTTAAATTCAACGAAAAACAATATAACTACCCTCCAGCATTAATAAATAGACCTGCAAATGTTGGGGTATCAGAATAAGGGTTTTGAATGGCTACTATAGTAAAACGAGCTATTAGAACAGCAGCGGGCTGGGCAACTATGTCAGCACCAGAAAAGGCAGTGTATGATGACATTTATTTTGAAACATTGACAGCGTGGGAAGCATCAATTCCAGCTGATTTAGTCGCAATTGATGAGCAATGGGTTGCAGAATGTTACAACGACTGGCCTACGGGTTTAGTTGAAGCCAATTTTAGCGTAGACTCACGCACTACAGATACTACAAGAAAAATAATTATTGCTGTGGCAGACGGTGAAGGTCACAACGGTATAGATCACGACAGTGGATTTTTTGTGGTTGTTCCAGCATGGAGCTGGTTTATTAACAATTCAGACTACACAGAAGTAAAGAGCATATCTTTTTATAAATCAACATCACCCTCAACTGCACAGCCAATAGTCCGCAACACAGCAGCTAACGGAGTAATTTTTCAAAATCTAATGTCAAGTGTTGGCGGTGGGTCGTATGGTGCTTATTGCTATAGTATTACGGGTAATAATGAAACTGCTATTAACTGCATTGCTAAGAATGTCAACAATTCAGGAGTGGGTTTTCATTGCGGCTATAATGCGGCACCTACCTCAGAAGTGCTAAATTGCACTGCTGTAGC
>JAAGZM010000098.1 GCA_024206355.1 Gammaproteobacteria bacterium
AAACTCACTCAATGGATGAATACTAATCCTTGTGTAAGTTGTTGTTTTGAAGTACATAATCATAATTTTGAGCCGGTCAACTGAGGATTCTAGGATTATCGGTTAAATTGTCATTTAAGGCAAAACTTTAGTGCTAAAATTGAGACAAAAAAAAGGCCACTTGATAGTGGCCTTCTTCAGTAATAGTAATATGCGGAGGCAGACTTCTATTACTTGATTTTTGCTTCCTTGTACATGACGTGCTTACGTACAACAGGATCATATTTCTTTATTTCCATCTTGCTTGGCATAAGTTTCTTATTCTTATCAGTCGTATAAAAATGACCTGTTCCAGCACTAGATACCAATTTAATTTTATCTCTCATATCAGACTCCCATGAATCCTAATAGGTTCTTAAACTTTTTCGCCATTGGCACGGATCTGTTTAAGCACATCATCAATACCAACCTTATCAACAATTCTCATACCTTTTGCTGATAAACGAAGCTTTACAAAACGTTTTTCAGTTTCTACCCAAAAACGATGCGTGTGTAAATTTGGCAAAAAACGGCGACGTGTCCTGTTCTTTGCGTGTGATACATTATTTCCAGCAACGGGACGTTTTCCTGTTACTTGACAAACTCTAGCCATCTTTATCTGCCTCCGATTAAATTCTATTCAGGTATTTACTCTTACTCTTATGCTCCCAGCCCAGCTGGAAGGCGGCACTTTATACCAGACCCAGCAATTTTAGGCAAGCTGAATCGTTAGAATTGTGTTTTTTAGTCGTTTGAAAGCGAATTATCTTATAATAAGCCTCTTTCTGCAAAAGAAACTGCTTCTGATTCGCCGATCACAAAATGATCTAGAACACGAATATCAACCATTGAAAGTACACTACATAAAGTATCAGTAATTTGCCGATCAGCAGTACTTGGCTCTGCAACACCAGACGGATGATTATGCGCAAATATAACTGCTGCAGCGTTATGTGTCAGAGCTCTTTGAAGAACGACTCTAGGATAAACACTGGCACCATTAATCGTACCTTGAAATAACTCTTCAAAAACAATCACTCTATGCGCATTATCTAAAAATAGAACACTGAACACTTCATGTCCCTTATGACGCAATTTAGCTGATAAAAATCGGCGTGTTATTGTCGGATTTTCAAATGCATCACCACGGCTAATCGTTTCCAATAAATATCGTCGGCCAAGCTCAAGTGTCGCCTGTATACGGCTATAGCCAGCAATACCTAGCCCCTGCTGCTGACATATTTTATCATGTGATGCATCACAGACGGTCCTAAGACCTCCGAATTCTTTCAATAAGCTTCGAGCCAGCGCTATAGCACTCATATTTTTGTAACCATTTCCCAGTAGTAAAGCCAGCAATTCTGCATCTGAAAGTGCTGTACTTCCTTGCTTTACCAATTTCTCACGAGGCTGCTCACTAGTAGGCCAGTCCTTATTTGACATAATTGCTCCTTGTTTTTAGTACGAGAATGGCGTTTAATTTCAGTATAAACTCACTCTATGCTGATAATAATCAGCATTTAAAGACGGATATAGCGCCAATACATGAAAATACTTGTAGGAATTAGTGGTGGAATAGCCGCTTACAAAAGCCCAGATTTGGTACGTCGCTTAAAAGAATCAGAAATCGAAGTTCGAGTTGTTATGACTAAAGCTGCAACAGCTTTTATCAGCCCACTTACATTACAGGCGGTATCTGGTAATCTAGTATCCACTGATTTATTGGATCCTAAAGCAGAAGGAGCTATGGGGCACATAGAACTCGCTCGTTGGGCTGATCTGATACTTATTGCACCAGCTACAGCTGATCTAATCGCACGACTCGCTATGGGCATGGCAAATGACTTGCTTTCAACATTATGTCTTGCCAGTGCAGCTCCTATTGCAATAGCGCCAGCCATGAACCTACAAATGTGGGCAAATGCTGCGACTCAAGATAATATACAGCAACTTAAACAACGTGACTTCACAATACTTGGTCCTGACAAAGGTGAGCAAGCCTGTGGTGAAAAAGGTTTAGGACGAATGCTCGAACCTTTACAGTTAGCGGCAGAATGTAAACGCTTTGACCAAAACCATAAACTAACACTTGCTGGCAAAAAAATATTGATTACAGCCGGCCCCACTCGGGAAGCAATTGATCCTGTACGCTATCTCTCTAACCACAGTTCAGGAAAGATGGGCTTTGAAATAGCACAAGCTGCCTACTTAGCAGGCGCTGAGGTAACTTTAGTGGCAGGTCCTGTGTCAATTGAGACACAGTACTCAATTAAACGAATAGATGTCACTAGCGCCCTTCAAATGCAACAACAAGTTCTTGACCACATAGCTGATCAAGATGTATTTATAGGGTGTGCTGCAGTAGCTGATTATCGAGTGAGTGAAATTGCAAAACACAAAATAAAGAAGAATAATCAGCAGTTAGTGCTTACTATGGTTGAAAATCCAGATATAATAAGCTCAGTTTCAAATTTAGAGAACCGACCTTATTGTGTTGGATTCGCAGCAGAAACAATAGATTTAATTGCTCACGCAAGAAAAAAATTAATAACAAAGAATCTGGATATGATTTGTGCAAATGATGTATCTGATAGTGAAATTGGCTTTAATAGTGATGATAATAAATTAACAATCATTACAACTGATGACCAAGTCAATGAATTAGAAAAAGCAAGTAAAAGCAACATTGCATTTCAACTCGTTCAATTAATTTCATCACATCTGAAATAGTAGTTGGAATAAAAAACTAAATATTAATAGCTTACAAAGAAAGTTAAGGACAGTATTGTGAAACGTATAAAAAAGCAATCTAAAACTGAAATTATCGATAAAGCTCCCAAAACAAAACGCTTTAATCGGGCAGGGATATCTTTATCGAGTATTTCTATAAAAGTCTATTTTTTAGTGGTCATTTTAACGGCACTTATATCAGCTGCTCTATACTTATATACCATCGTATTACCAGAGAAAGAACGTAGTCAGCGCTATCTAAATAATGTTTTATCTAATTATGCAGAACTTGCTGAAGCCAGTGTCGTTGCAGTCAGCCAAAAACTCGAAGTCATTGCCAGTTCTCCTGATGTCATTAATAGCTTTACTCACAACTCTACAGTAGATGTAAAAAAACTTGAGACTAATTTGGCTGATATTTTACCAAAAGCAATTGGTGTTCGTTTAGTAAAGATTGGAACTCTCGATGTTGATTTAGAGAGTATTCCACCTATATCAAACGTTACTCTTGAACTGCTCAGAAATTCTGGAAGAGGTCGCAAGCTACCTCCTGAGGTCGTAAAAGTAGGGCAGCCTGATCAATATATTGCAATGGTAGAAAATGTGCTCAATAGCCAAGGAACAATTGTTGGTTATGTTCTCGCAGGTATTGATATTTCAATCATCAATAATGGTCTTCAAAGTATCCGTTCCATACCTGGTTACATCGAATTTAGGCAAGAATTTTCTGGTTCTATTCACTTACTTGGTGCGGTAGGAGAGACCTCTCTTAAGCAGGGTGATGCTCTCAACATATCTAGTTTAGAAAACTCATTGTGGCAAATTGCCTATTGGCCAGCTCCTGAGGAAGACTTCACAGCTGGTGATGAGCAATTTATTTTCATTATTGGGTTATTAAGTATTTTCCTGCTGATTTCAATTTTTGGTTTTATTGGTTTTAAACGAATTAGCGATACCTTAGAAAACGATGCATCAAAACTAGTGCGACTTATATTAGAAAATCCTGACAGTAAGGTAAGAATACATAAAGGTAGTTTTGTACTGCGTATTTTCTATGACATGGCTTACACCGTTCAAAGGACTTCAAATGAACGTATGGCAAAAAGAAAAGCCAATGATACTAGAGTACATCCTGAACAACAAACAAACCCTGTAAAACGAATACAGGGTAATGAGATGTTATCTCCACCTGACAACATACCAAAATCAGTAGAAGTATCATCAAATATAAAAGAAGCTGCTGTCAAAATGTTAGAAGATAACGAAGAATTAGAAATAGAAAATGAAACGTCTACTAGTGAATCCATTTCGAGTTCTATTTTTCGTGCCTATGATATCCGCGGCATCGTTGGTGAGACTTTGACAACTGATACTGTGCGTTGGATTGGCCTAGCTATCGGTAGCGAAGCTTTTGAACGAGGCGAGCAAACCATTATCGTTGGTAGAGATGGCCGTAATTCTGGTCCTGAACTCATTGAAGCTTTAAAAGAAGGGCTTATGGCATCTGGTCGTGATGTTATTGATATTGGTATGGTGCCTACACCTCTACTATACTTTGCAACACATTACCTTGAGTCAGGTTCCGGCGTTATGTTAACAGGCAGTCATAATCCAGCTGAGTACAATGGCCTGAAAATTGTTCTTGCAGGAGATTCATTACACAGTGATGAGATTACTGAACTATATAACCGTATCAGAAGACGTGATCTGCTCACAGGTGAAGGAACTGAGACTTCTAACGATATAATAATTGACTATATTGACAACATAACGGGCGATATTTCTCTCGCGCAACCACTAAAAATAGTTATTGATGCAGGAAACGGTATTGCTGGAAGCGTAGCACCTATTTTATTCAAAGCGCTCGGATGCGAAGTTATTCCTTTGCATTGTGAATTAAATGGTAACTTCCCGAACCACCACCCTGATCCTAGTAAGCCTGAGAACTTGACAGAATTACAAGAAGTAGTGATCAAAGAAGAGGCTGATATTGGTATAGCCTTTGATGGTGACGGCGATAGGCTTGGTGTAGTTGATTCATCCTCAAAAATTATCTGGCCAGACAGGCAGATGATGTTATTTTCAAAAGATGTGCTCAGTCGTCACCCTGGTGCAGATGTTATTTTTGATGTGAAATGTTCTCGTCATTTACAAAAAATGA
>JAAGZM010000099.1 GCA_024206355.1 Gammaproteobacteria bacterium
CAATAAGCTCGTTAAATGTTTTCATTAAAATTCTCAGTGGCATTAGTAATTAGATTTAATATATACCATTCGATTTACCGATGTCGAAAAAGTGTATATTGCTTGCCTAAAACTAGCTAATAAAAAGGAATAGATTGTTGATAGAATTAACTTGTTCTTGAAGAAACCTTCGGCCCTGTTATCCCTATGATCCGCTGCAAGGATATTGATGATGTGATCCGGCTTTCAAACTCAACGGCGTTTGAAAAGACTATTATCACTGTAAATGGAAAATAGCTCAGCAAATAATTAAACAAAAAGCTGATTACATTTTGGTATTGAAAGGAAACCATTCAGGTATGCAATCAGAGTTAGAAACTTGGTGGCACAAAGTTGAACGAGAGGGAGTATCTGAGGATTCTAGGATTAACATTAGTAAAGTCAAGGTTCCTTTTTCTTTCTTTTGGACAGGAGAGAGGGATCTTATCTAAGTCCCTTTAAAGCATCCCAACTAATAAACACCAGCGCCAACCAAATCAGCGAAAACGATACTATCTGTCCTGAGCCAAGAGGTTCATGGAATACAAATACGGCTAATAAAAATGTAATACTTGGTGCTAAATATTGAATAAACCCCATTGTCGAAAGCTTAATACCTTTAACGCTAGCTGCAAACAATGCCATTGGAACTATCGTAATAATCCCACTCAATATCAACAGACTGTTGATTTGCCATTGGAATGAGAAAAATGCATTTTCACCAATATTATATTTCCAAATCAAAAAGGCAGTTGCAAAGGGTAGAGTTATAATGATTTCCATCAATAGACCATTGAATGAATCAACATGAAGTTTTTTACGTATCAATCCATAAAAACCAAAAGAAAATGCCAAACTCAGAGATACCCAAGGTAGAGAGCCATGTTGCAAAATTTGATTGGCAACTGCTAAGACAACTAATAACAGGGCAATATATTTACGATTATTGAGCTTTTCGCCTAAAAAGACTATTCCTAAAGCAACAGAAATTAGTGGGTTAATAAAGTAACCTAAAGAAGTTTCGAGCACTTGGCCGTTAGAAATTGCCCACACATAAACTAGCCAATTGATACCTATCAAGAAACCAGTAATTATAAGACCAAAAAACAGCTTAGGAGTTTTTATGATTTCTAAAATTTTATTTTTTTTATTAAGAAGCCACATCGCAGGAATGATTGTTAACAATGACCAGATAATGCGGTGAGACATAATTTCCAGTGCATCTACTCCATTGAGCATTATAAAAAAGAGAGGTGCTAGACCCCACCAGACAAATGCTGCTATGGCTAGTAAGACATTCTTTGTTTGATGATCTTTATTTTGCATCGGCTATTGTACGACTGAAATTAATTAAATATCAAAAATTAGCATAACATTAGATCCTATTATCTCACCGTCACCATCTTGTCTATAGTCTAGCTCTGAAGGAAAGAATAATTTCCAGTGTGCACCTTTTTGAACCGATGTTGAAAAACTAAAAAATTGTTAACAAAATTAATATGAGATATTTATTCATAATTGGATCCTTGCTCTGTTTGTATCTGCATTGTGGATCGTGGATCATGTTGTTCTAACAGTCCTTGTTAACTTCATATTTTTCCAATAATCCCTTTAAGTAATTTATCGTGATCACCCATCTGTGATTGCCATTGATCAAAATTACCTTTAAAACTATCCAAAGAGGATAAGTCTCCCACCTTATCCACGATAGACTGTTTTATTTTGCCGCTATACTTATCGACTTCATTTTTAATTTTATCGCCGATTGCATTTTTAAATAATTTTTCTATTCCTGAATCCAGCTTTATTGTTGGATTATTGATTGTTCCTGTGGCTGTTAATTTAAAGTCAATTTTCTTCTCATTATTGATACTGGTTGCTAATGATTTTTGCCAGCCTGAAATGCCCTCAGGTATATCAAGAACAGGCGCACTAATACTAAATTTGGCAGTCATGTTAATTCTTTCCAGAGTGATTTCGCCATCAACTTGGGCAGTCAGATTTCCAGATTTTAATTTCCAGCTACCCGTATCCGTTTGCATAAACTGCATAGAGTTTAATGGCCAATCAATAACATGAGACTTTATCTTTGTAGACATTTTTTTTGATGATGCCCAGTCACTGATAACATCTAATTTTGCTTGTCCCTTGCCACCCAAATCAATATTCAATTTCGCTGGATTTCCTGTTAACCAGGGTAAGTAGCCTAAATCAAAACCATTACCATCTAATTCCCAGCCTTGGTTATTTCCACTGAGTACAACTTCCTTGATTAGAATTTCTGGGAATATATGCCGATCCTTAAAATAGACTTGTTTACCAAGCTGAATTGCTAACTGTTCTTCGGAGGATTCTGCACCTTCAGGTTTAAAACTCTTGGCAATTTCTAGTGCTTTGGTAACCCAAGGTGTATATTGAGGTCCAATAAATTTGTCGACTAGACCTTCTATTCCATTTCCTACGCCCATTTTATTCATAATGGCATTCATATCATCGGTTGGGCCATTTTTCACTGATGTTAACTGTGCACTCAGCATTTTCTTATCGGCTTTTAATTGACTGGATAAAGATGATATTTGTTTTCTTTCTTTATTAATTGATTTCTTTAATTTTTTCCAATCTTTGCGATCAGTCAATAAATTCATTTTATTTTTCTTTGCTCGCTTTGATAAGCGCTCATATTCAGATTTAATATTGGCGACTCGCTTTTCTAATGCTTCTTTATCTAATGCTTTGGCCCATTCTTGCTTTAATTTGCTTTGACTAACTTTTAATTCATCGACTCGTTTTAAAGTGATTAAATCAGCATTAGCAACCAGTTCATCGACATCGACATTATTGAGATCAGGTATGACAGAGCCGATAGCTTTCTCAATTGCTTGTGTCGCTCGTCTACCGCCCTCAATTTCACCACTGGTTTCTCTCTTTGTTGCAGTTTTAACACCAGTTAAAACCAACTTATCAATGACTATCTTTTTCCATAGCAAGGAATTTGTATCAACGGCAAATTCGATTTGCTCAGATTCAAAAATGTTTTCCATTGGTTGTTGTGGATTTGCAGCTGTTAGTTGATTAATCGAAACCGAGACAGGAAACAATTTTAAATCAACACTGTTTACCTCAACCTTTGCACCAAGTGCCTCACTACCAAGTTCCTCGATAGTGTTTTTAACGATCACGGGTGCGAATAAATACCACACTAAAGCAAGGATGATAATTAATCCAACAAAAACAGCGAGCCCCCACCAGCGAATTATTTTCATATTGGACTCCTGAATTTAGGTTGATTTAAGTTTTGATTGTTTGAATTCATTGTAATAAAACTCAGCTCGAGCTTGCTTCATATAATTGCCAGATCTTTGAGGCTTTTAATATTTTAATAATTTTATAGTGCTCGAATGTATCAAGCCATTTTTCTCTGTATTGAGATATTAATATTTTGTTAATGGGGTACAGAATAATTGCCAGAATGCTGGCAACTAGCAACCCACCAATAACCTCGCTATAGTAAAAGTTGCTCCAGCGACCGAGAAGGGTATTGTAAAAACTTTCCCAAATAGGGATCAGGCTAGGTAGTTGTAACAGACTTAAGCCGATTGATTCTGATATAGGTTCAAGCATTAGCCCCAAAATACTAAATAAGGGCCACATGATTAAAAACAATGTTAGATTAACTCTAAACCAAAGAACAATTAACAAAATTAATAGGTTATGTAATGAAAGTAGTGGTGTAAGACCAATAATAGCTGCAAATGAGATTGCTGAGGCAAGTTGGGCAGGCGACTGTTCAGAATTAAGTGCCTTAAATATTTTCATTATAATTGTGAGCATCAGCCTAGTTCCTCAATTGATCAATCAGTTATATTACACGATCATTTCCACCATCAATAGATATTTGTGTGCCTATTGTTTTAGAAAGTACTTCCGGAGATGGTAACAACAAGGTTTGCAACATCGGCGGAAGTGATCTCTGTGGCGAGTAGATTGCTAGTTTTATGATTATGAGCAGGTTTGGAGTAGCAAAAATTTCGAGCGCAGAAAAGAATTACTGGCTATGGTTACATTCGAGCTACCATAGTGCAGCCCAATTTCTGAAGATATTAATTTAGAGCTCATTACCAAGTTGATCTCTTGCATCTAGTTGTTGTCCATCAGGCCCTGAATCACGTGTTGGGATCAATGCTTGAATTGCATTAGAGTTAATATCAGCGGCATCAGGATCAGTTAAAGTGCCCAAAAATTGTACAACCAAATCAACTTCTGCATCACTGATCCGATTTGAAAACTCTTCATTTCCAGCGAGTATTGTCTCTGAGAGGGCTAGACCATTTGGAGCTACCACTGCGGCACAATCAGGCAAGTCAGAAAATTGTTCAAGTTCACACATTTCATTGTCTGCAAAATATCTTCTAATTGAATCACCATGTCCCTGATAATGTTCAACATTACGCTTTAATGTGGAAAACTGGCCGTTATGGCCCCAAGGACCAGTGATGGCTACATTTAATAATGTTGGGGCTCTGAATGCACCAGTCCCATCTCTACCCACAGCACCTTCATCAGAGCCAGTTCCCTCAGGATCTGTACCTGGGCCAATTTGAGGATAGTTTGCAGGTAAAGGAGCCTGGGTTGAGAAAAATGCTCCAGAATGACAAAATGTACAGCCAGTGCTACCTGCCATAAAAGTGATTGCACCTCTTTTTTCATCGATTGATAATGCGCTATCATTACCATCAACATAGTCAAAAAATGGGTTGTTAATAAAAATTTGAACCGCTTCATAGGCTGCTATTGCTTCAGCGATTTTTGAATAATTGATGTTTGTGTTACCAAACGCTGCCTGAAATAAATCTCCCCAATCTATAGTACTTAAATTCCCAGCCAATATTGTTTCTCGATAGGAAGTATGTTCTGTTATATCTGTTTCATCATAACCAAATTGAGTAATATCACCCATCTCTGCTGAAGACGTTACAGGAAAATTTGACTGTGCAGCAAGCAAGGTTAAGGTACTATTATCACCAACAGATAAAATTGTATTATTGGTTACATCTGTTGAATCGGTAGTCAGACCTATACCTTGCAGAGCTACTCTATTGTCCCAAAATAAACCTCTTGTCCAAAGTGATGTATTACAGGTTGCAGGTGAATTTCTGGGAATAATCGGAATTATATTTACACCATCGGTACGTCCCTGGCCTAACAGGGCAGGATCAACAGTATTGACGCCAATAGGCAAAGATAAACCATCACTGCCGCAACCAATTGCAGGGTGATGGCAGGATGAGCAAGCAGTATCTCCATTAACGCTCAAGGATTTATTGTGAAATAACCGCATTCCCAATTCAACCATTGCTGCTGTCTGTTCACTTCTTACTCTGGCTGCAAAAGCACGCATATTTTCAAGATCAGATACCATTTCATTATGATTGAGCATTGCTCTAAGACAGGTGTCTAGTATTTCATCAGCTACATTTAGAGCATTTCGCTCATTATTACATTCCCCAAAATTTTCTAGTCTGTCGTTAAGTATTTCAGTTCTCGAACCATTACTATTACCAGCGTTAGTATCATTAATTAGTGTTGTTACAATAATTGTTGAAGTAACACTTTCATCGTTAACATCGCCCGTAGTTATGGAGTAGATATATTCAGTATTTACCTGGAGATTGGCATCAATATAGAAATTTTCAGACGTTTCAGAGATTATGATATTATTTCTATAAATAGAATAAGTAGCGTTGTTTTTAAGCCATGAAAGGCCAATACTTGTACCTGAAAAGGCATGACCAATTAATTCTACATTTCCAGCATTGAGTGTTGGTGTTATATTTACTGATGGTGTTACTTCTTCATCATCTCCGCTACCACCACTGCCACAAGAAGCCTGCATCAAAATTATTGGTATAACTAATATTAGTTTCTGTATTTTTGATCTTAAATTACAAAATGTTTGATAAATATCACTAATTAACCTTTGAAACTGCATCTTAATATTTCCTGTGATATTCAAATAGAACTTTTTAATATATTCTATTAATATGTAAATACTTTGAATGAATTGTGTAAAAAAAAAGGATGTTCTGAAATATCCATCCAATTATTTCCGTTGTTACACACAATTTACTCGGTTGATCGGTATTTCATAGTCTAAAGTTATTCTTGAAGCTATATTAGTATAGTAATAAATTGCGAATAATGTGGGAGATAGTTAGAATAATCTCGATTAATAAATAATTCCTATTCTGAGATGAGGAAAGAACTCTTATGGGTGAAAGAGAAATAAGTACGCTGAGTGAACATATTGTAGAAATTGTTAGTGACTCAGGTGAAGGGGCACAAAAGGCTGGAGTTTCATTTGCCCAGATTAGTGCCAGAATGAATAACGGACTTTGGACAGTAGAGATTATTCCCTCTGAGATCCAACCACCTCCACACACCGTTGGGGCAGCTAGTGGAAACCGGATCCGTATTTCTGAGAATAGATCGGTGACAAATCCAGGTGATAAATTGGATTTGATCGTTGCCTTTAATGAGTTAGCTCTGCTTTCAAGAGTTCAACAAGATGCAATTAAAGACGATGCCATTGTCATTATTGATTCTCGCTGGGGATCAGATGAAAGCATAAAAATTCGAAATGACTACCGTGAGATCCTAGGTTCCCTAGAAAATAAGGGCGCAACAATTGTTGAAGTTCCTATTGAAAAAGAAACAGGTAAAGTCGTTGAAGAAACAAAAAAAGGGATGAATATGTTCGTGGTAGGCCTATTGTGCTCTATCTACAGCAGAGATCCTCAAATAATGGAAGCTGTTATTCAACAAACTTTTGCAAAAAAATCTCAAAAAATTATTGATAATAATATCAAGTTAGCTCATGCAGGTTTTGATTACGCTGAGAAAAATATTGATTTTCAATTTATTATTCCATCGAAACCAATAGATGAGCCAATGGTTGCGATGAACGGCAATACAGCAATAGCACTTGGGACGATTGCAGCAGGTTTCAAACTGTGTTCTATGTATCCCATTACACCAGCAACCTCAGCTTCTCACGTTTTGTCAGAAATTTATGAAAAATTCGGTGGCTATGTTCATCAGGCAGAAGATGAGATTGCTGCCATCGGCGTGGCATTAGGTTCATACTATGCAGGTCAACCTGCTGTAACAATTACCTCAGGTCCTGGCATGGCTCTGAAAACAGAGTTTCAGGGGCTTACTGTAATGACAGAGACGCCTCTAGTGATCGTAAATGTTCAGCGAGGTGGTCCTAGCACAGGGCTTCCTACAAAGATTGAGCAGGGAGACCTTTTATCATCAATCTACGGTACACCAGGAGATGCTCCCAAAGTTGTATTGGCAGCAAGTTCCATTGAAGAATGTTTCCATATAATGATTACTGCTCGCAAGATTGCTGAAGAGTTTCGAACTTTAGTAATTGTCTTATCAGATGCTAACCTTGCTACTGGTCAGCAATTATTCAAATGTCCTGAAGTAACGGAAGATTCTCTCCCTGCTCCCATGGATCAGAGCCCTGTACCAGAGAATATGCAACCCTTTGGTTGGGATCCGAATACCGGTATTTCAAAAGCGCTTATTCCCGGCCAACCGGGAGGCATGAATGTCACTACAGGATTGAATCATGCTTCAACTGGAAAGATTGTTTATGACTATGAATCCAATCAGACAGGGCACTCAATGCGAAGCCGAAAATTAGCTGCTTTGCAAAGTGTTCTAGAAACTCCCAAGGTTTATGGAGCAGATACTGGTGATCTGCTGTTAATTGGTTGGGGTAGTACAAAAGGTACTATTGAAGAAGCTGTTGATCGAATGCAAGCAGAAGGCTATAGCGTATCTTCAGTTAATATTACTTTTTTAAGTCCTCTACCTTCAGGACTTAAAAAGATATTTTCACAATTTCGGAAGGCAATGACCATAGAATTAAACTATAGCGATAATCTAGAAGACCCACTGATTAATAGTGAAAACCGTCGTTACAGTCAACTAGCTATGCTACTTAGGGCAAACACTCTTGTCGATGTCGATTGTTTCTCACGAGTCCCTGGACGGCCATTTATGCCCAGTGAGATTGCCGATGTCATCAAAAATGAATGCAACAAATTAAATAGCACAGATATTCCATCAACACCTGAAGCAAGTTCTGTTTTGGAGGATGCTTTGAAATGAACACAATAACAGCAAAAGAATTTACTGAAATAGAATGCAGTGACCGAAGCTACGAACTTGAAGACTATGAAACTGAAACACCAAGATGGTGTAAGGGCTGTGGTGATTTTGGGGTCTTGTCGGTAGTACAGAAATATCTACAGGAAAAACAAGTTGATCCAGAATCAGTTGTTTGTTGTTCAGGGATTGGCTGTTCGAGTCGATTACCTCATTATATGAAAACCTATGGTTTCCATAGCATCCACGGTCGAGCGTTACCCGTGGCTACTGGCGTTGCACTAATGAGACCTGATCTGCAGGTTTTAGTTGTCATGGGAGATGGTGATTGTTTTAGTATAGGGGGTAATCACTGGCTGCATGCTGCTCGATATAATATGAATGCAACCGTGCTTGTGCTCGATAATGAGGTCTATGCCTTAACAAAAAAACAAGTTTCCCCTACGACTCGCGCTGGTACCCTAACAAATACCACACCAAGAGGAGCCTATGTTGGAGGATTAAATCCATTGAGCGTTTATATGGGCATATCAAACCGTTCTTTCTTAGCTCAGACGGCGACATGGCTTCCTGGACATCTCGAAAAAACTTTCCGTGCAGCGTGGGAACACAAGGGACTTTCATTTGTTCGTGTTTTGCAACGTTGCCCAGTTTTTATGCCAGACGCTTTTGATGCCGGAGGAGTAAATTTTCCAGCGCTTTTCCTTGATGGGGGAGATGAAGGAATACCGGTTGAAAAAGGATTCTTGAAGAAATCACCTACTGTTAAACATGATTTCACAGATGTTAACGCCGCTCAGAAAATTGCGCAGACAGAAGATATGGAGCCGATAGGCTTGATCTACAAAAACACTGATACACCAACCTATCAAGATATTAGGGAAAGTCGTATCGCCCACCTGAGTAGATCGGAATTAGTTAGTAAACTCAATGAAGAAATTAACAAATACTCGGTACAACCAAAATAGAGGCTTTTGTGAAAAACAACAACCTAGAAGCACAGATTGAACAGTCAGTAAAAGAGACTTGGGAAGATCAAAAACAAAAATTGATAAAAGAGTTCAATACTGTTACTCGGCAGATTGAAGATATTTTGCAGCTTGAAGAATATAAACGTGAAGGACATAAAACTGGAAACCTTGAGAAATCTTTTGGTTCTTTTGGTGCTCTAACCGTTAATACTGCAGGTCTGTCATCAATTTTTGAAACTTCCGATCAGAATACAACCATTGATCAAGAAAGACTGACAAGGGTTGCTGACATTCTGAAGGGACTCAATAATGTAAGAGATAACAATGAGTCATTTTTGTTATTTAATTTTGACAATAACAGTGCTGAAATATTAGAAAAAGCAGAACAACATCTCAATACACAGGCTAAGATCTTTTCTTGGTTAAGAATGGCGCGTCTTGAAGCCAAAGCAAAGTATAATGCATCCCTACATGATGCGTTTTTTAGTCAATTTAGTTGGAGCCATCTAGACGATCATGAACTTGAACTTTGCTCTCCTGTTATCGTCATTATTGGAATGCAAAAACCACTGGAAGAGCAATTTGTTGCTCTGCTGCCACTTTTATCAAGCGGCCTACCAATAAAAATATTTGCTCTACAAAACAAGATACCTACAAGAGGCATACCTGAGTCAGCAAGAGCGGCAGTCTCAAGCAGCTCTATTAATGTCGAGATGCTACCTATAGCATTACAAAAAGTATTTGTGTTTCAATCTGCTTTTGCAGATCAACATTTTAATGATGTATTAAGTCAAGGTCTCAAATCTTCACACCCCGGATTTTTCTCTGTACTTTGTGCTGAACAAACGAGTGTTGATTCTGCACTCTTTTCACGAACATTCCCCTATTTTATTTATGACCCAGAAAAATCTTCAGATTTTGTGGCGCGCTTTGATCTCAGTGGTAACCCTGAACTGAGCTCTCTTTGGGTTAAAAAAGATTTGCTGTATATTTCCTCTAATGGAAAAGAAACCAGTCTTCAAATGGAAGCGACCTTTGCAGACTATCTATTGAATGAATCCGAAGCTACTGATCAGTTCTCAACACTAGAGGCTGATGACGCTGAAAATGCAAACGTGATTGCTCTGGCTCAATACTTGAAGTTGTCTCCAAATGAGAGAAGTGGAAGAATACCGGTGGTTTATAAAATTGATGAAAATAAATCGCTTGTGACATTGGTACCTTCGCGAAATATTATTTTACAGTCAGCAGAAAAAATGGATTGTTGGCAATCACTTAGAGAAATGACAGGTATTGATAATCCTATTTTGAAGGAAAATAATAAGGTACTTGAAGAAAAACTAAACTCTGAAAAAGAAGAAGCCTTACAAAAACTTCGTACAGAATTTGAATCACAAGGAAACGAGAGAGAGAACAAAGCTGTTGCAAATGCAGTACAAAATATTGCAAGAAATCTTATGGGCTTAGAAAAACAGGGAGGTATTGCAAGTCATGCTGCAGCATTAGTCAGTTCAACGGATTTAACGCCAGCCATTCCTAAAACTTCATCACCTGTAGAAAATGTTGATGAACCAGCCAGTGAAGAAATCAGTGAAGAAGTTTGGATCGAAAGTAATTTATGTACAACATGTGATGAATGTACAGATCTAAATAAAAACATATTTGCATACGATGATAAAAAACTAGCCATTATAAAAGATCCTAAAGGTGGACCATTTAAAGATATTGTGAAAGCAGCTGAACTTTGTCCTGCTCATATTATTCATCCGGGAACACCACAGGATCCTAATGAGAAAAATCTGAATAAGCTGATCGAACAAGCAGAACCTTATCAATAGAGATTTGATAGCAC
>JAAGZM010000100.1 GCA_024206355.1 Gammaproteobacteria bacterium
AAAATTTGTAATCTCTGAACAATTATTTCAGTTTCTCAACGATTGGCTCGTCATACATATCCTTGGCATAGATAAGAAATTGGTAGACTTTTGTGTAGGAAAGGAAAAACTGATTTCTAAAGCATTATCAAAATAATTGATATAAAATGAACTACTTAACTGGGATTGTTGAATTCATAAATATGACGAATACATTTTTTGTAAAGAAGGTGCTCTTAGCAGATGGGTGGGCAAATGATGTCATTATAACCCTATCCAATTCTGGTTCTATTGAAGATATTAAAACAGGTGTTATTCCTCCCAAAGGTATAACAAATATCGACGGTATCCTTATACCTGGAATGCCTAATCTTCATTCCCATGCATTTCAACGCGCTTTTACAGGATTTTCAGAGAGTCGTGGACAGGCTGATGATAGCTTCTGGACATGGCGAAAGATCATGTATCAGTTTGTCGATAATATTAATCCAGAGCAAGCAGAGGTTATTGCTAAGCAACTTTATATTGAGATGCTTAAATCGGGATATACTTCAGTCGCTGAATTCCATTATCTACATCATGATAGTAATGGTGATCGATATGATGACCCTGCTGAAATGTCACACTCTGTAATTAATGCTGCATTGCAAACTGGTATCGCCATTACCCATCTTCCTGTTTATTATCGCTATTCAGGCTTTAATGATCAGCAAGCTAAGGAAGGACAGCGTCGCTTTATTCATCAACCAGAAGAATATCACCAGCTCCTAGATGCTCTCTTTGGCCACTACCGTTCCGATCAAAGAATACGTATTGGTGTGGCTCCACATTCGCTAAGAGCCTCTTCAGGAGCCGAAATAAATGCGATAACTAATATACTTGATGGATATGATCCAGATGCGCCTATTCACATTCATATTGCTGAGCAGATTGCTGAGGTTAACGACTGTATTGCACATACTCATCAGCGACCAGTGCAACACCTATTTGAGCAGTGCGATGTTAATAAACGATGGAGTCTTATTCATGCAACACATATGAATGATCAGGAGGCTTGGGAGCTAGCTGAATCTGGTGCAGTCGCTGGTCTTTGTCTTACTACTGAAGCTAATCTAGGTGATGGTTTTTTCCCTGCCCAACTTTATTTAGAACGACAAGGCGTTTTTGGTATTGGTTCAGATAGTCATATCTCGGTTTCACCTTTTGA
>JAAGZM010000734.1 GCA_024206355.1 Gammaproteobacteria bacterium
AGTATCAATATAAGCAAAGGTTAGTTGTGTTTTTGTAAATGCTTTTGGTAACAGTTGTTGGACAGCTTCGTCTCTCAAACGACGGCGTTCACTTGGAAATACACGCCGTCCCTGATCCGCTTCAATTTGTTCGGTTTGAATTTCCACTGTCTCACGGACCACTGAAGCAGGAAGAAGTCGTTCTTCTTTGCAAGCACAAATCATCATCCGACCATTTGTAATATGGGTCAGCATATCTCCAGTCTTACCTAACGGCTCAACCCACCCATAGCTGGACGTTTGTTGGCTACCACAAGGAACAAACATTTCTTCTGCTAAACTTATTTCAAGTTGCTCAGAGGTTAATGTAAAGTCTTTTGTAAAACGGAAAATTTGTAAATTGCGAAATAGCATAAAAAACTAATCTGTCTAATGAACAAGGTCGGGCATTATCCCTAAAGAATTTAAAAAAATCCAGTGAATTACTTTGAACTCTTGCCTAATATCGTGACTATTTTATCTTTAATGCCAAAAATAATCATCACTAGTAATAAAAATCGCTTAAATAGGAAGGGTTATCGAATAACTTCCGTTACAAGTAGCACTAAAGCTATTGAACCTAGAATCCTCAGTTGACCGGCTCTGACTTATGGTTATTTATTTCAAAACAGCAACTTACAGAAGGATTAGTATTCACCCATTGAGTGAGTTTGCCTACACATTTGATTGCACGTTTTTTAGACTTATTGACT
>JAAGZM010000101.1 GCA_024206355.1 Gammaproteobacteria bacterium
AACAGAAATTGCCGTGATTATTGCCGTACGAACAGCAAGAGCGAGTTTGTTTCTTCGAGTAGGTATTTGCGTAGTTATTTTCATAGTAATCTCCAGGTTTAAAAACGGTTGTTACTATCTATAAACGCAGGATTTCAAAAATGGGGTTAAATATTTTAAATTTATTTAAGGATGATCCTAGAATCCTCAGTTGGACGCGTTTTAGTGTGTGTTTTTTAGGCTTAGCGGCGCCGACTAGAAAGCCGTTCATAGTCATTCTATGTAAGGCTTTTGCCGTCAAGTCAATGAGTCTAAAAAACGTGCAAAAAAATGCGTAGGCAAACTCACTCAATTGGTGAATACTAATCCTTCTATAAGTTGCTGTTATAAAGTACATAATCATAATTCAGAGCCGGTCAACTGAGGATTATAGGATTATCAAAACATAAACTAGGTAAGGAAAACTATTATCTAAATGATGAGTTTTATGATTTACTTTCAGACTAGTTTTATTGGCACTATTCTAGAAGATATTGACAAATAATTAGAGGTTCTATTACTAGAATCAGTTAATTAAGCTCTCGAGAGGGATATGTAGATCATGATGTAGTTTCCTGATCATATTTAAAGATAAATCTCTTTTTTTAGAAAATATTTCTGAAACTCTACCTCTAGAGCCTATGAAAGGTTCCAGATCTTTTCTGGTAAGCCCCGATTGTTCCATTCTAAATTTTATTGCTTCAATCGGATCAGGGGGAGCTATTGGATAATGTATTGCTTCATAAGCTTCAATTAAAGTGAGTAAAATATCAAGCTTATCACCGTCAGATGTTCCTTCAGCAGCTCCCCAAAGTTGTTCAACTTCATGGAGACTATTTTTATAATCTATTTCAGTTTTTATTGGGTGAATATCCATTATAACTCTCCGCTTCAATAAGATCGTATTCTTTATGTGTACCCACAAACTTTACAAAACAAGCTTGTCTGGCATAGTCAATTGAAACAATAAGGCGATATTTATTGCCTGCAATATTGAAAACAACTCGACTGTTTTTCAATATACTTGCAGAGCGAAATTGCGCTTTTATCTCCTGAGGTGTTTGCCAGTCAGCCTTTATCGCTTCAGCATGCCAAGCTTCAAGGGCGGCTTTGGAGTCCTCATATTGAGGCTTTAATTCCCAAAATTTTCTTAGTGTTCTTTTAGCAATCACTCTCATTACAATATTATATATCGATACCATATTGGGATCAATGTTATTTCTCCCTATAAAAATATGCAGTCATGCCATTTACCTATCCCTCGCAAATAATCGTACGTATTGATTTTGTTATAGTTCTTGATATATGTATAGAAAGTAGGGGAGGTTTCATTATCGATATAAATAGAATAAAGCTGCATGAAATCAGCACGATCTAATAAATGTGAGGCGCTATTAGTCTTTATCCATTCCATAATCACGTTCAACTTTACTGATACGAATTTTAAACTCTTGATACCATAGATCACGACCCTTTTGTTGTGCGTTAAGGTGATCAGTATTAATTTTCCAGTTCTTTATCGCATCAAGATCTGACCAATATGAAACAGTGATGCCTATGGACTCACGTGCAGATTCGACACCTAGAAATCCTGGTTGTTTAGATGCTAGAGTTACCATTTTGTCAGCCATCTTAGAATATGCTTTATCCTCCTCATTTCTATGGGAAGTAAAAATAACAGCGTAATAAGGAGGTTTAGGTGTGGTGGCTATTTCAGACAATGTAACATCCTTTGAAAAATGGCAGGAGATGGATTAATTATATCAAATAATACTGTATTACTTTAAAAAAATCGATAAAATATCCCCAAATTTATTCTACTGGGATTAAGACATGAAGATATCAATGATTAGTTCACAGGGAGTTGCTCCATTCCCAATAATCTCGATGGATGATAACAATTGGTATCGAGTTTCCGATGTAATTAAGGATGTTGAATTAACATCAACGGTTGATATCTTAGTCTTTTATAAAGAAAACCCTGGTATCTTTGCTGTTAAAATAGCTGATAGGAAAGAAGTTTTAAAAACGGTAGACAGCTCCAAATATATTTGCGAAATACCATTTCATCCCTTATCTTATAGAGACTTCATGTTATATGAAGAGCATTATATTAATGCAAAAAGAGGCTTTGTAAAAAAATACAAGCCGGCTTTAAATACTATCATCAATATTTACGAACGTGTCGCCAATAAAACTTTCCCTAAGTTGAAACCTGAAAAGCGCTGGTACGAGTATCCAATTTATTATTTGGGCAATCATCTTACTTTTGTCAAAGATGGATCTGTTATAGAAACTCCGCCTTATACCAAAGAGCTAGATTATGAGTTGGAACTGGGGGCTGTGCTTTGTAAACCTATAAGAAATGCATCTGAGGAGGAAGCCAAAGATGCTATCGGCGGATTTGTTGTTTTCAATGATTTTTCTGCTAGGGATGTTCAGGCCGATGAAATGCAATGTGGCTTTGGACCAATGAAAGCAAAAAATTTTGCTAATTCAATCTCAAATATCGTCGTAACAGCAGATGAAATTTTACCTAACATTGATAAGTTGCAAGTAAAGGTATTCATAAATAATGCGCTAATTATGGAGTCCGATACAAGAAATATGCATTACTCTTTAGCTGAAGCAGTTGCCTATGCATCTTGGGAAGAGCAGTTATTTCCTGGTGAATTTGTTGGTACTGGAACGGTTCCAGGTTGCACAGGTATTGAAAATGGACAAATGCTAAACAGTGGTGATTCTATTCGTCTAGAAATCAAAGGGATAGGAACACTAGAAAATAGTGTAAAATCAATTGATATTTGTCAATAAACATGACGAGAAAAATTTCAAGTCTAGCTGAAACTTATATCTTGAACTATAGTGTTTATATATTTAAATTAACTTCATAGTTAGCGGAGATTGAAATGAAAATTTTACGATTATCGTTATTGGTATTGATTACGTTTACCTGCAATAACTTAGTAAAAGCTGGTACACCTGATTTTATTATTGAATGCATGGATTGCCATGGAAAGAATGGCGTCAGTTTGGAGCCTGATGTTCCTAGTATTGCTGGTATATCAGCAAACTTTATTGAAGAAACTTTTGCAGCGTACATATACGATTTGCGAAATTCAGTTGAATCAAAGTATCGACTTGGAGATACCAGTCGTGCGCCAACTGATATGAAGAAAATTGCAAAAAAATTGACTGAAGATCAAATTATTGAAGCAGCTAAATATTTTGCTGCAAAACCTTACGTAGCTGCAAAACAAGATTTTGATAAATCTCTAGTCGATAAAGGCGAAAAAATTCATATAAGAAAGTGTGAAAAATGCCATGGAAACGGTGGTAGTAGTGTTGAAGAAGATGCTGCTATCTTAGCCGGTCAATGGACTCCATACCTTAGAAATGCGATCAAGCATATCGTTGATTCAACTCGTGATGTTGATATGGAAATGATTAAGAAAGTTGAAAAGTTATCAGATGAAGAATGGGAAGCCTTATTAAACTTTTATGCAAGCCAGCAGTGATTTTAGCTTTTGGATATCTACGTTAAGTTGGCCTTAAGGATTCTTAAGGCTAACGTAAGCTTAAAGAGATATCTTTTGTAACTAACAACAAGGGGCCACAATGTCTAGCACTACATCTCCCTCTGAAGAACTCAAATCTTACAGTGTATGGGACAAAACAACCCGATGGTTTCATTGGATCAACGTTATTAGTATCATTGGTTTAATAGGAGTTGGTATTGTGATCCTCAATAACAAAGCACTTGCTGTAAGTGGTGATGGCAAGATTTTATTGAAAACTGTTCACGTTTATATCGGTTATATTTTTGCAGCCAACCTTGGATGGCGAATCATTTGGGGCTTTCTGGGAAATAAATACTCTCGCTGGACAGCTGTATTACCAATTAATAAAGGATACTGGCAGTCACTTAGTAAATACATAGCATCAGCTAGAGCTGGCGACCCTCAAACTTACCTAGGTCATAATCCTCTTGCTAAATTGATGATTGCTTTACTATTTATGTTGCTCACAGCTCAAGCTGTTACAGGACTAGTGTTAGCAGGAACCGATGTTTTTATGCCACCATTTGGGAATAATATTGCAGAATGGGTTGCCGAAAAAGATCCAGAGGGTAATGCTGTTGCAATTCAAGCGGGTTCCAAAGATGGTGTAAACAAAGAAGCCTATGCTGAAATGCGAGATTTTCGAAAACCATTTATCACAGTACACTATTATGCTTTTTATATTCTTTTACTGGCTGCAATGGTTCATATATTATTTGTAGTTGTCGGTGAAGTAAAAGAACGAAATGGACTCGTATCTGCAATGTTTACCGGCAAGAAAGTTGCTTCGAAAGAACCTGTTGATTTAGATTGAGCTTTTGCTTACTCTGTTCCACATTACTTAAGCTTTAATATATTCTGATGCACGAACCGGGTGATAGGTCACCTGATTGTAATTAAATTCTTATCGGCTAACCAGTATGATTAGAACTTAAGATTTATAATTAAATAATCCAATATCTTTAAACCTAATTTTATCAGCCTCTAAGTCGAGAGAAGCTGTTTGAGACATATGCAATTCAGCTGTTGATATAGCATCCTCTAAAGCGTTATGTGCCTTATAGTTAGGTAATCCATGATATTTTCGAAGATTAAACAACCGTAGTGAATTGGGTTTAATTATTTGTTGTTTTTTCTGCATTCGCCTTTTGGCAAACTCAAAAGAATCAATAAAGCTAAGTGGTAGTGGTTTACCGAGAATTTGTTTTGCTAGCTTTTGTATAAAATCTTTTTCAATATTATGAAAGTGCGCAACAATAACTTTACTTTGTGTGAGTTCAATAAACTTAAAGAGCGCCTGTTTCTGTGATACCCCTTGTTCTAACGCATCATCCATTAGTCCATGGATTGCGACGTTTTCGCTGGTTAAAGTATTTTCAGTTTTTAACACAATATGTAAACAATCGGCTAATCGGATGACTCCATTATAGATAGGGCAAAATCCCATACTGATAATTTCATCCTTAGAGGGATCTAGGCCTGTGGTTTCAAAATCAATAGCGATTAATTGAGTATCTTTTATGAGATTCTGTTTTACTGGGCGATGTTCTTCAAAATAATCATTAATAAGAGCTTGTTCATCGGTTGTAAGTCCGGGAATGATTTCTTGTTTTTTTAAACGATTAAATAATGAAATCATCATCTAGCCTATATGAGTTGTTTGATAGCGTGATGCCATAGCATTTTGATAGGTTCGAATAATCTCAAAGGCATCTTTTAAGTGGCGTCGCTCTAAAGATGATAATTCTTCTGGAGGAAGATAGTTATCAGCAGAAAGATTGGCTTTAATTTGACGTGCCTGATGAGATATACGGACGGTACTTAAAAACTCAAAAGCATCCCAAAGATCCATTAAACCAGATTTGCTTAGCGTTTCTCTATTATTTGCAGCCTTTAATCGTTCCTGAGTATTTATTTGATCAACCCCAGCGGTTAGAGCATAAACGCGGGCTAAATCTGTAATTGGTGTAACTCCGCGTTTTTTCATGTCTAGGGATTTTTCTTCACTACCATGCTTTTCAAGAACAAAACTTCTAAATAACCCAAGAGGAGGTGTTCGATGTAGAGCATTTGCCGCTAAGAAGTTTAAAAAACGGTCATTATCCTTGATTAAATTATTGGCGTATTGAGAGACTTCGTTAAGTAAGGTTTTGTCTCCATAAATGCATCTTAAATCGAAGAAAATACTGGCGTACATAAGTGCTTTTGGCTCAGGCTCTGTGATCCACTGTCTAAAATATTTTTTCCATTGGGATATGGGTTGGCGCCATTTAGTATTAGTAGCCATAACATCACCAGGGCAATAGACATAGCCACATTGATTGAGTCCATCACAAACAAATTGGCTGAGCTTTTGAAAATAATCACCATGAACAGCCTCATCGTAATCATCAGTTAAGATGATCGCATTATCTTGATCAGATAAGGCCGTCTGATCGTTTCTCGCGAGTGAGCCTGCAATAATCCAAGCATAGGGAATGGGTGGCGAACCAAGCTCAGTTTCAGCTAATTTAATAAGTCGCTGATTAATTGCTCTACCAATAGAGCTAATAGAATAACCAATATCTTTAGCATTCAGACCATTATCAACTAGTTGACACAAGGTCTTTGGAAGCTGTTTTGCATGTTTTACGAGCTTTTCAACACTGGCAGCTTTGTATATTTGATGAATTAGATAGATAGGATTGTTACTTTGACGGTGAATTAAGTCAGTGGCAGTAAGAACACCTAATACATTTCCATTAGAAATAACGGGTAAATGACGAATATTTTTTCTTGCCATGATCAGCAATGCTTCAGAGGCTGTTGCCTCTTCATCAATGGTTAGTAACTGTTTACTCATAACCTGACCAACAGGTCTGTCGTGTGACAAGTTATCAGCAACTATTTTGGTGCAAAAAACTCTGTCAGTAACGATACCTGTTACGTCATCATTTTCGGTTATCAAAAGTGATGTTAAACCAGATTGTGTCATGATTTTTGCACATTGATTAACGCTCGTTTTGTGATCAACCTTGCGAGCTTGATCATGAAGTAGCTCACTAACTCTAGTTCGGCTCATTGCAGCTGTTTGACTAGTATGATTTTCTTGATGGCTCGCAACAGCTGTATTGTTTCGCCTAAAATAGAATTGAAAATAGGGGCTAGAATTTATCAATTCAAAGAAAATATCGCTAGGGATCCGATATAGTAAAGTGTCTTCTATGGCATGAACTTTTCGTTCAATGATTCCACCTCTTTTTAGAGATGCATGACCAAAAAAATCTTTTTCTTCAAATTGAGCAACGATACTTCCATTGCTCTCAGTCCTTTCGACTGCTCCGGTGCGGATGATATAAAGCCAATTGTTTTTTTCATCAGGCTTGAGGATTATTTGTCCTCTTTTTATGTAAACAATTTCGATACTGAGGGCGATACGCTTTTGAAAGTGTTTTTCAAGCTTTGAAATTGGGTCACAAATTGTCAGATATTGAAAAATTTCCAAACTTTCAATTTCCATAACTTTTCCTCATCGTTATTCGCATTATTAT
>JAAGZM010000735.1 GCA_024206355.1 Gammaproteobacteria bacterium
AAGTCAATAAGTCTAAAAAACGTGCAATCAAATGTGTAGGCAAACTCACTCAATGGGTGAATACTAATCCTTCTGTAAGTTGCTGTTTTGAAATAAATAACCATAAGTCAGAGCCGGTCAACTGAGGATTCTAGGTTAATACTAATTCCACAAATCATTTTCTATTTGTACTGTTAGCATTTCTCCTAGAGAGGTTTATTTTGCAAGTTTTGGATAATCTTTAGCTTTATGTTTTATTTCTCCGCCCCAGCGCTTTGCTCCTTGGAGTACCTACCCGTGGGTTGAAAATTTAACTTGTCAGTACCTGCACAAGGTTGCCTAGTAATTTTCATCAATTTGAAGTTGGAGTTTTTCTAACTGCCTTAACGGTATTATCATATATGGTCTCTAACCACAGGCTAGATAGTATCTCAGAGGGTAAAAAGTTTAGTAGACTACCTTGCTCAATATTTTGGTGAGAAACAATATTGGAGCGTTAAATAGTAACCCGCTATTGCTTAGACAATCGATACATCAAAATTGCAGCTCGTTGTATCTGCATAGCAAAGGTATTCATATCGGCTATTTCATTATCAGTATGACCACCATCACCCATTAGGCCCAGTCCATCAATCGACATGGAAACATAGTTGGCTGCTAATGAGATATCAGCCGCACCTGCAAGCCTCGGGTTAACAGCTTTCACTTCACCATAACCTAAGTCTAAACTAACCTGATTATAGAGTGCTAATAGTTCATAATTTGAATCGCGAGGTGCCATTGGAGGATAACCCTCACTGAAAGCTAATGTAGCACTCGTTTGAGAGAGGTTATCCGCAACAATTTTTTGCATAGTTTTCTTGGCATTAGCCAATTGCTCAGGAGACAAGGCTCTAATTCCACCTGAAACTTTAACTGAACGAGCTATAACATTGCTTTTTCCAAAGGCTGTTCCTCTTGTCGTACCATTATCTAGTTCAACATCAGTTCCACCAACAATGACACCTGGGTTAAAAGTTAAGTTGGGAATGACTGACAGGCTTTCTCTAAAACTATTTAAAATACGAGCAGTTTCAAGGATAGCACCATAGCCAATATCATCTCGAAAAATTTGTGATGAATGAGCGGGCTTTCCTTTTACATTTAATGTCCAACCAACCGAACCACGCCTTGCAACAACTATAGTTTTTGGATTTCCATCGCCATCTTCAAAACCGATTGCAACATCAGCCCACTTCGCAGCGTCAATTATAACTTTGTTGGCAATTGAATAGGGAGAACCACGCTTTTCCTCATCACCTGTCATGACAATTTGTACACTTAAATCTTTTAGTACACCAGCAGACTGTAGCGCTTTAAGAGCATAGATTATAACCACATCACCGCCTTTCATATCGGTGATCCCAGGTCCCTTTACCTTGTTGTCTCCTAATACTTCATAATGATTGAAATTACTGTCGCTCGCAAAAACAGTATCAAGATGTCCAATAAGCAGAATTTTTACACCTTTATTACCTTTAGATGCAAAAAGATGGCCTGCTCTTCCAAACTTGCTCCCATCAATCCATTCTGTGTGGAATCCTAGGTCATCCAACTCATCAATAAAATGCTTACCAACTGCTTTTACACCGGGAAAATTCATCGTGCCGCTATTAATGTTAACAACCTTTTCTAGCAACACTTCTGCATTTTTCATCTCAGTTTCAACATGATCGATGATACTTTTCTCCACTGGTTTAACAGCAGAAATTGAAAAGCTAGTGGTTACTAAAATTAGGCACATTAATAGCTTCATAATTATTTTCCCCGTACTTTTTTATTTATCAACTCTTATTTATCAAACAAGACAACACTACGAATACTTTCACCCGCATGCATCAAGTCGAATGCCTTGTTGATGTCATTTAACGGCATGGTATGAGTAATTAAGTCATCGATATTAATTTTACCATCCATATACCAATCAACAATTTTAGGTACATCAGTTCGACCTCTCGCACCACCAAAAGCTGTACCTCGCCATACACGACCTGTAACTAGTTGGAATGGCCTTGTAGTAATTTCCTGACCTGCTCCTGCAACACCAATGATATAGCTTTCACCCCAACCTTTATGACAACACTCTAGAGCTTGACGCATAGTATTTACATTACCTATACATTCAAAACTATAGTCTGCACCACCATTCGTTAAATCGACAATTGCTTCAACTACTTGGGGCGTTTCTTTGGGATTAATAAAATCAGTCATACCAAATTTTTTCGCTAATTCGACTTTTGATGGGTTAATATCAACACCAATAATCTTATTAGCACCAACCATTCGAGCTCCCTGAATAACATTCAGACCAATGCCTCCAAGACCAAACACAACCACATTTGAACCTGGCTCTACCTTCGCATCAAAAGCTACAACGCCTACACCTGTAGTTACACCACAACCTATGTAACAGACTTTATCAAAGGGAGCATCTTTACGAATTTTCGCCACTGCAATTTCAGGTAGTACGGTATAATTAGAAAATGTAGAGCAGCCCATATAATGCAATATCGGCTCACCGTTTAACTTAAAACGACTAGTTCCATCAGGCATAACACCTTGACCCTGAGTCTCACGAATAGACTGACAAAGATTGGTCTTAGGATGCAAACAATAATCACATTCTCTACACTCCGGTGTATAAAGAGGGATCACATGATCGCCCGGCTTAACTGAAGTCACACCAGCGCCAACCTCTCTAACAATACCAGCGCCTTCATGCCCAAGAATGGCAGGGAAAGCACCTTCAGGATCATCACCAGACAAGGTAAATGCATCAGTATGACAAACACCCGTCGCCTTAATTTCAACTAAAACCTCTCCGTCTCTAGGCCCATCAAGGCTAACTGTTTCTATAGAAAGATGTTGACCAGCACCAAAAGCAACTGCAGCTCTCGTATCCATAAATCTTACTCCATAAATTCTCATTAGTTATTTGATAAATATCTTAACATCAAATCTCTGTAGTGCTCAATA